>CACXGK010000119.1 GCA_902767115.1 uncultured Ruminococcus sp. | reverse complement strand
TGACCACGGGCATCGACCGTGTAGGTGATCTGCACCGGGGCAGGCGTGCGGCGCAGGAGCGCATCAAAGTCATTCTGCAAGCCCGTCACACCGACGTTTTCGAGCGTATACCCCAGCAGATGCTGCCCCGGCAGATGTCCTGGCGCATCTCCCGGCACGGATAAGACCTGCACACCGGGGCAATCGATCACATCCGTGTCGATCTCGCACAGAAAGGGCTTCCCGGTGCGCAGCCCCATGTGCAGGGGTGTGATCTCCTGCACATGGGGCAAAATGGCGGAAACTGCCGCCGGCGTGGGGATGGCGGCGGCGTAGTGACGGGTCTCGGCATTGGTCAGAGGGTGCAGATGCCGGTCGTAGATCGTGCCCTGCGCATAGCCGGCAGTCAGGACGGTCTGGCTCTGGTGAACGGCAGTTTCCAGAAATCCGGCGCTTTGCATAAGCAGTGCGAGATACAGCGTCAGCAGCCCCACCCCGACCAGCAGCATTCCTTCAACAGCATACAGACGTTTGTGCATTAGCTCACCCCTTTCCTGTATCCGGAGTATGGGCAGGGGATGGGCAGCTTATACAGACGGATACGGCGGCACCCGGTATCGAAAAAAAGCTTGCAATTTCCGGGGAAGTATGCTATACTATATGTGTATGTGCTGGAGGAGCTATGTGTAGGCAACATCGCACAATGATGTGCTGAGCCGCAAGGCGGTCTTTGTGAGAAGTTGCCGATATAGGTCTATCCAATCGCAAAAATTTGAAAATTATGGAGTGAATCATCATGGAATGGCGTGGACTCAATGATCTGCGAGAGCAGTTTCTGTCCTTTTTTGAAAGCAAGAATCACACCAGAATGGCATCTGCATCCCTGATCCCTCAGGGTGACAAGAGCCTTCTGCTCATCAATTCCGGTATGGCACCGCTGAAGAAGTTCTTCCTCGGACAGGCTGTACCGCCGAATGTACGTGTCACCACCTGCCAGAAGTGCATCCGTACCCCCGATATCGAGAACGTTGGTAAGACCGCACGTCACGGCACCTATTTCGAGATGCTCGGCAACTTCTCCTTCGGCGAGTACTTCAAGAAGGAAGCCATTGCTTGGGCATGGGAATTTCTGACTGAGAAGCTGGAGATTCCGGCAGATCGCCTGTGGATCACCATTTATGAGAGCGACGACGAAGCAGAGGAGATCTGGGAGAAGTCCATCGGCATCCCGCACGACCGCATCATCCGTCTGGGCAAGAAGGACAATTTCTGGGAGCATGGCTCCGGTCCCTGTGGTCCGTGCTCTGAGATCCACTTTGACCGTGGTGAGGCATATGGCCCGTTCGAGAGCTTTGAGCAGGCAAGTGACTGCGACCGTGTCATTGAGATCTGGAACCTCGTATTCTCGCAGTTTGATTCCGACGGCGAGGGTCACTACGCCGAGATGAAGAACAAGAATATTGATACCGGTATGGGTCTGGAGCGTCTGGCTTGCGTAATGCAGGGCGTGGACAACCTCTTTGAGGTCGATACCGTGCAGAATATCATGAAGCACATCTCCCGCATCGCAGACGTTCACTATCATGACAATGCAGATACGGACGTTTCCATGCGTGTTATCACTGACCATATCCGTTCCACCACCTTCATGGTCGGCGACGGCGTGCTCCCGTCCAATGAGGGACGTGGCTATGTGCTGCGCCGCCTGCTCAGACGTGCTGCCCGTCACGGCAGAATGATCGGCATCAAGGATACCTTCCTGCACGAAGTTGCCGACACCGTGATCGATGAGAACAAGTGCGCATATCCGGAGCTGGAGGAGAAGCGTGCCTACATTAAAAAGATCATCAAGGTCGAGGAGGAGGCTTTCGCCAAGACCGTGGATAAGGGCATGGAGATGCTCAGTGACATCATGGATAACGCTTCCACCAAGACCCTTTCCGGTGAGGACGTGTTCAAGCTGGCGGATACCTATGGCTTCCCGTTTGATCTGACGGTGGAGATCGCAGCAGAGCGTGGCTTTACGGTTGACGAGGAGGGCTATCGTGCGCTCGTACAGAAGCAGCGTGAGACAGCAAAGGCTGACCATGCTGCCAAGGCGTCCAGCTCCTGGGCGGATAATTCCATCAAGCTTGACCTCCCCAAGACAAATTTCGTCGGCTACACCGACAATGAGGTGCAGTCCAAGGTGCTTGCCATCCTCAAGGACGGCGAGATGACCGAGAACCTTTCTGCCGGCGACCAGGCAGTTGTGGTGCTTGATGTGTCCCCGTATTATGCAGAGTCCGGCGGTCAGGTGTCTGACCACGGCAAGATGTTCACCGCTGACGGCTTCTTCAAGGTCGAGTCCGTTACCAAGGACGAGGATGGTCATTACCTCCACTTCGGTACCATGAAGGAAGGCACTCTCTCCGCTGGCGAGACCGTCAAGGCGAAGTTCTGCCCGAATTTCCGTAATAAGGTCATGCGCAACCATACCTCCGCACACCTGCTCCAGGCAGCACTGCGTCAGGTGCTCGGCGACCATGTTCACCAGGCAGGTCAGCTCGTTAATGACAAGGCTTGCCGTTTCGACTTCAGCCACTTCTCTGCGATGACCGCAGAGGAGATCGAGAAGGTCGAGAATCTCGTGAACCAGTGGATCCTGGAGGCAATTCCGGTCGAGGTCAACGAAATGCCCATCGACGAGGCAAGAAAGCTCGGCGCAATGGCACTGTTTGGCGAGAAGTACGGCGATATCGTCCGTGTTGTCAAGGCCGGCGATGTTTCTGTGGAATTCTGCGGCGGTACGCACGTTGCCAATACAGCCAATATCGGTCTGTTCCGCATCGTTTCCGAGAGCTCTGTTGCTTCCGGCGTGCGCAGAATCGAGGCTGTGACTGGCACCGGCGTGATCGAGCTGCTCAATGCACAGCAGGCAACCATCAACGAGGCTGCCAAGGCACTCAAGCTCGGCAATGTTTCCGAGCTCCCTGCAAAGTGCGCAGCACTCACCGCACAGCTTCGTGAGACCGAAAAGACCGTGGAGTCCCTGCGTGCCAAGATGGCTGGCAGTGCGCTCGATGATGTGATGAAGAATGCCAAGGATGTGAACGGCGTGTCCGTGATCGGCACCGCTGTTGAGGGTGCAAATGCCGATATGCTCCGCAAGATGGGCGACCAGATCAAGAGCAGAGAGGGCGCTGTGATCGCAGTGCTTGCAGGTGTTGGCGGCGAGAAGGGTCAGCTCTACTGCGTTGTCACCAAGGACGCACAGGCAAAGGGCGGTCATGCCGGCAATATCGTTAAGCAGGTGGCTGCACTCACCGGCGGCAAGGGCGGCGGTAAGCCCGATTCCGCAATGGCAGGTATCGGCGACCAGAGCAAGGTCAAGGATGCACTGGCACAGCTTGATACGGTTGTAGCTGAATTCGTTAAGTAATTGATTAGGAGGAATCGTATGCAGATTCGTGACCAGCTTCGTGCGGATGCGGCTTCCCATGTGGAAAAGCATATTGATATGAATACGATTCTCTACCGTCAGGGACGGGAAATCGCTCAGACCTATGTCAATATGATGATAAGTTATGCACGGCTTGATGTGCAGTCCGGTCATTTTGAACGGACGGTAAATGGTATGCTCGTGAGCGGCTTCTGCCGGATCGAGGAACGGCACTTTGAACAGCCACTTCTCGTGCGGAAACGGAAGCAGAACTTCTGGACATCCCACTGGGTGGAGGACATCTCTCTTGGCAAGGTCGGCGGCGATCTGCTCGAATCCTTTATGACAAGTATGGAGGAGTTTTGCCGGGAACAGGGCATCCGGCTTGGAGAACTCTGCGTACTCGTGCGAACCAAAAGCGGCAGAGAGGAGTACCGAAAGCTCCCTTTGCAGCTTGTTCTTCCGGAATATGTGGAAGCGATCGGCTTCCCTTATCAGATTGAATTTTAACAGGAGGAAATCACTATGGCACTGGATAAAGACTGTCTGTTCTGCAAGATCATTGCAGGCGAAATTCCCTCGACAAAGGTTTACGAGGACGAGTATGTTTACGCATTCAAGGACATCGAGCCGATCGCACCGGTTCATTACCTCTTCGTTCCCAAGACGCACATCTGCTGCGCCAAGAAGCTCGGCTCGGATGCCGATCACTCCATGTACGCTGCCAAGGTCTTTGAGGCGATCTCCAAGGTCGCTGCTGACGAGAAGATCGAGAGCTTCCGTGTCATTAACAACTGCGGCGAGGATGCCGGTCAGAGTGTGATGCACGTACATTTCCACATGGTTGCCGGCAGAAAGATGGGCTGGGGCGAGCAGTCTCTCGGTTAAGGAGTTATTAAGATATGGCTGAATATTATGAGATGCAGATCGCAGGTCTTACCCGTAAGCTCAAAAAATGTGCTGTCAGTGATACACTTGATATTGCGGCATTTATCATGCTCGGTGACGTGGAGGTCACTGTGGAATCTGCAAAGGCGCTCCTCAAAAAGGTGCCGGACTTTGATATCATTCTGACGGCGGAGTGCAAGGGCATCCCGCTTGCCTACGAGATGGCACGCCAGAGCGGCAAGCCCTATGTGGTTGCCCGCAAGTCTGTCAAGCTCTACATGGATAACGTGATCTCTGTCAAGGTGAAGTCCATCACCACGGCAAATGAGCAGGTGCTGCACCTTGATGGTGACACGGCAGCGCTCATGAAGGACAAGAGGTTGCTCATCCTCGATGACGTCATCAGCACCGGCGAGTCCCTCAATGCACTGGAAGCGCTTGCTAAAAAAGCTGGTGCGAGCATCGTTGGTGAGGCGTGTGTCCTCGCTGAGGGCAGTGCCTCCAAGCGACAGGATCTCATCTTCTTAGAGCCGCTGCCGCTGTTCTTCAAGGATTGATGAAACGGCCGGCACTCTGGATCGGGTTCCCGTATGTGCTGGGATTGTGTCTGGCGGCTGTCGTGACAGTACGATGGATCATCCCGGGGTGTCTGCTGCTGATCGGAATGATCGTGCTCCTCTGGCGCAGAGAGCTCTGGAAATACGTTTTGCTCAGCACGCTGTCTCTCCTGACGGCGTGCTGTGTCTATTGGCAGGCGGATGCCGCAGCGTCGGCGATGCTGCATCACGCTGGAACGGAAAGCGTCTTTACCGGCAGCGTCATGCAGTATGTCCGGTACCCCAGCGGCTGGACGAAATATGTGATCGAAGGCGATTTCGGGGACGGGGAACAGACCCGTGCGGAATGGTTCACGCTGGACGCTGACCATGTCTGCGGCGACCTTGTCACGCTTGCGGGAACGCCGGAGGCTTTGGATGCCGGGTACCTCTTTGACAGCCGGTCGTATGCGAGATCACAGGGGATCACGCTGCAATTCTCGGACGATGCCGTTTGCACCGCCTCCCAAAGCCCGGCGCATCGTTCCCTCCGGAGTGTGCTCCGGCAATGGCGTGCGAAGATGTCCGAACGCATCCGCAGCCGCATGGGGAATGAGACCGGTACCATGCTCACCGGGATGCTGTTCGGCGACAAAAGCGGTATGGCGTACAGCGAACGCTCTGCGCTGACACGCATGGGCATAGGTCATGTATTGGCAGTATCGGGGCTGCATCTCGATTTTCTGGCAGGATTCGCAGCGGTGCTGCTGAAAAAACTCCGTGCCGGGAGAAAGCTCACCTTTGCGGTGATGTGCGTGCTGTGTGTGCTTTTTGTGCTGTGCGCCGGAGAGACGGTGGCGGTCACAAGAGCCTGCATCATGATCCTCATCCGGCAGCTCGGTGCCGTGCTGGCAAGACGGGCGGATGCGCTCAATTCGCTGAGCATTGCTGTGCTGCTGCTGGGGGCTGCGAATCCGTTTGTGATACACGGCGCTGCCTTCTGGCTGTCGGCGACGGCAACGTTCGGCATTGCAGTCGTGGCACCGTACATGACGAAAACCATGCAGCGTGACACCTTCCTGCAAAGCTTTGCAGCAGATATCGTGTCCTGTTTCTGGTGCTTTGCGGCGGTTCTGCCGGTTAGCGTGATCTGCTTCCGGGAGGTGTCGCTGCTTAGCCCTCTGAGCAATACGTTTCTCATTCCGGTCTGCATGGGTGCCATGCTGTTTGGCGTGTTGGCACTGGTGTTCGGCTGTCAGGGGGAGATCGCAGGGCTTTTCCTGGACGGCGCAGACGTTATGAATGGCTGGATACTGCGCATTTCGGAGCTGATTGCCGCCCCGTCCTGGACACAGATCCCGACCGGCAGCCGGATGCTGCCTGTGGCGCTCCTTGCCGGGGTCGTGCTGATCGCTGTGATCTGTTTCATCAGCCGCAGCCGCCGTCTGACGGCGTTTACAACGGCAGGTGTGCTGGCGGTATCGGGCATTTCGGTGCGTGCCGAGCATTTGCTCCGGCAGCAGGACTTGCGCATGGCGATGCTCGGTGAAACTGCCACGGGTCTGCTTGTGCTCACAGACGGGGAGCAGGCAGTTCTGCTTGACCTCACCGGTAGAAAGAACCACGCCGCCTATGCGCAGGCGTATTTGTCGCAGGAGGGCATCGGCAAGGTCAGTGAGCTGGTACTGTGCAAGCCGTCGGACAAGAGCCTGCGGCAGTACGAGGGGTATCTGGTGTGGCAGCCGCCGGAGAGCGTTTGCTGCGTTGATTCGGAAACAGAGCTGGTGTTCCGGGGTGCTAAGGTCACTGCCGATGCACATGGGGCTGTGATCGAATACGCCGGGAATACCTACCAGTTTACCAACAATGCCGGGCGCATCACCGAACCGCCGGAGGTGCTGTGCATGTACGGAAAACAGCCGGCGGTATATCCCGAATGCGGTGTTCTGATCGTTCCGGAGGGCGCAGACGCCTTGCCGGATGCACATACCTACATCGGCGAGGAAGCCCTGGAGCTGACCGCCGCAAGCAACGGCACCTGCCGGATCAGGAGGCTTTATGGCGAGAATTGACACCAAACAGCTGGCGGCACAGCTTCGTGCCGGACAGTTTTCCAATCTGTACTACTTTTACGGCTCGGATATCCTGCAAGTGCAGACCTGCACGGCGCAGGTGCTCAAGGCTGCCACGGGCGGCGACGAGACGGCTGTCACCAAGCTCGACGGCGGCAGTCTCAATGTCAGTGAGCTTGCGGATGAGGCAGAGATGTGTCCGATGTTCGCCGAGCACAACTGCATCTGGGTGCATGATCTGAATATGGACACTTTGCGTGAGGACACCCGGAAGGCACTTCTTGACCTCCTCAAACGGGTCGCACCGCAGACCGTACTCGTCTTTGATGTGACGGGATTTGACATTTTCGGCGGAAAGACCGGAAAAAACCGAAAGCCGACAGATAAAAACCGTAAGCTTGTGGATTTTATCGAAAAAAACGGTACCTCCTGCTTGTGCGAGCCCAAGACACAGTCCCAGATCGCAGGGGATATCATCGCTGCTGCAAAGAAAAACGGCTGCTCTATGGAACGACCGGCAGCTATGACCTTAGCGGAGCTGTGCGGCTGCCAGACCTTGCTCATTCGTCAGGAGCTTGGGAAATTATGCGCCTTTGCAGACGGCGCTGAGATCACGGAGCCGATGGTGCGTGACATGGTCACGCCGCAGCTCGAAACCACTGTGTATATGCTCACCGGCGCTGTCCTCGGACACCGGGCGCCGGCGGCAATGAAGGCGGTGGAGGAATTGCTGGCGATGCGGGTGGAGATGCCGTATCTGATGGCGACCGTTGCCGGAAGTCTGATCGAGGTGCAGCGTGCGTGTGCCGCCAGACAGGAGGGCAGACGGGTCGAGGATGTGATGGCGGATTTCGGGTATCGGTTCAGCTTTGTGGTGGAGAATGCCTTCCGCACGAGCCAGGGCGAAACGATGGAGCACATCACCAAATGCCTGATGCTCCTGTGCGATGCCGAACGGCGCCTGCACTCCGGTGCCGTGGACGAACGGGTGCTCTTTGAAAAGACAATCGTTGAAATGCTGCGCAGGTGAAACCGGGAGGTGAGCGACCATGCTCCATATCAAGCAAGCCATCATCGTGGAGGGGAAGTACGACAAGATCAAGCTGTCCTCCCTCGTCAAGGCAGTCATTCTGCAAACCAACGGCTTTGGCATCTTCAAGGACAAGGAGATGCTGGAGCTGATCCGCTATTATGCCCGGACGACGGGCATTCTCATTCTCACCGATTCTGACCGGGCGGGATTCAAGATCCGGAATTTCCTGCGTGGTGCCATTCCGGACGGGGATATCCGCAATATCTACATCCCCGACATTTTCGGCAAGGAACGCCGCAAGGTCAAGCCCTCGGCGGAGGGAAAGCTCGGTGTGGAGGGCATGGAGCCGGCGGTGCTGTATGAGGCATTCCGCAAGGCTGGCGTGCTCACCGAGGAAGCGCCGGCAGGGGAGCCGATCACAAAGACCGATCTGTATTTTGCAGGTCTGTCCGGTACACCGGACTGCTCCGACAAGCGCCGTGCGCTGCAACGGGAGCTGGGACTCCCGGAGGGACTGTCAGCAAGCAGTCTGCTCGAAGTGCTCAACTCCATGATGACCCGTGACGCATTTCTCCAAATGATGGAACAAAGAGAGGCATAGCCTATGTATCTGGCATCGTTTACGTTTACGGCAGCGGTTCTGCCGGTACTGCTGCTGTGCTACTATTTTATCCCGGCAAAGGGCAAGAATGTATTTTTGCTGCTGTGCAGCATCCTGATCTATGGATGGGGTGTGCCGATGCGGATACTGTATCTGCTGACGTTCATCCTGTATGACTTCGGCGTCGGCATCCTCATGGAGAAATACCGGGAGAAGAAGACCTTTACCACGATATTGCTGAGCTTTTCGGCGGTGCTCCAGGTCTCTGCCATGACGCTCGTCCGTGAGGCGGCATCTGCCGGGGCGCTGTTGTTCCCGTTCGGCATTGCGATCTATACGCTGCAGGGCTTAGGCTATCTGATCGGCATATACCGGGGACGGCACCCGGCGGCAGCGGATCCGCTGAAATTGTCGCTCTACCTGTCCTTCTTCCCGGTGCTGTACGCAGGGCCCTTGATGAACTACCTCGAATTTGACGAGATGTTCCGGAAGCGACAGTGCAATATCATCCACCTCAGTGACGGCATTTCGCTCTTTATTCAGGGCTTGGCGGAGAAGGTCGTGCTGGCGGATACCTTCGGGTATCTGTTCCGGGAACTGCGGCAGACGCATGAGATGAGTATGCTGACGGCATGGCTGACGGTCATCAGCTTTACGATGTATCTGTATTTTGAACTGCTGGGCTATTCGGAAATGGCAAGGGGACTGGGCTGCGCATTCGGCTTTGAGCTGCCGAAGAATTTCAATCATCCGTTCTTTACGCCGAGCATCACATCCTTTATGCAGAGCTGGAATATCACGCTGCTTTTGTGGTTCCAGACGAATTTCCGGCATTTCCTCTTTGGGCAGAACCAGCGGAAATGGCAGAAATATGCCGCCGTCATCCTGACCTGGGTGCTCATCGGCGCTTTCTATGGGATGCGCCTGCAATTCGTCCTGTGGGGGCTGGCGGTAGGCGTGCTCATCACGCTCGAACAGCTCATCATGGAACCGCTGCTCAACAAACGCTACCTGTTTGGAATGCTGTATTCGGCATTTCTGATGCAGTTTGTGTGGGTGCTGTTCTTTGCGGACAACCTGAGCGAGGTCGGCATGATCTGGAAGTCGATGCTGGGCTTTGGCAAGGGCATAGCCGACCAGTACGGGCTGTACTTCTTCACGAGCTACATTGCCCTGATTTTGCTCGGCTTGTATATCGCAACCGATCTGTTCCGCAACATTTCGGAACGGATGGGAACGACCGTGATCGGCAGCATTCTCGAACGTCTGCGTCCGCTGGGACATGGGCTGCTGCTGATCTTCTGCCTGGCGTCCATGCTGTACGGTGAGCGCATGGTCGGCTTGTGGCTGATGCTGTAGAAAGGGGGAACTGCCGATGAAGGAACACCGCCGCCATCATCAGATGGTCATTACCGTTGCGGCGATCTATCTGGTCATTCTGATCGGGACCATCGTGAATATCGTCCGGACAGGCTTCCCTCTCCCGGCGGGCAGGGAGCTGGTCAACGGCGTCTGGGCGGAGAATGTCGAGGCGTATTTCGCAGAGCACCTGGGATTTCATGACACGCTGTTCCGCATCAAGAGCCGGACAGATCTGTTCTTTGGCGAAAAGATGGTGCAGGGCGTGTACATCACGGATGATATGCTCCTCGAAAAGCTCTACGCCGAGGATGCTGCCGGGACGGATAAACTCGCAGAGCCGGTCAACAGCTTCTTTGAAATGAACGGTACCCCGACATTCCTGATGCTCGTGCCGTCCGCCTCCGAGGTCTACGAGAGTCGGCTGCCGGCGAATGCGGTCAATGCCGAGCAGGTACAGCGCATTCAGGACACCTACGCTTCGACTGCGAACGGCGTGCGCTGTGTGGATGCCTACCATGTGCTCAGCTCGCTCAAGAGCGAATATATCTACTACCGCACGGATACGCACTGGACGTGCTACGGCGCCTTTGCGGTGTACCAGAATGCCATCCAGAAAATGGGGTTTACTGCAGTGCCGTTCCAGCGGTATGTCATCTCGCATCTGAGTACGGAGTTTCGTGGCGATTTGTACGAGCGCACACTTTACGGCGGCGTCAAGCCCGATATGCTCGACTATTACACCTACGAGCAGGGCGGCGCCATCACATCCGTGACCGCATACGACGCCGACGGCAATGCCACCGACCGTGGCAGCACACTCTACGACGTGAGCAAGCTGCGCACGGAGGAGATGTACCGGTTCTACCTCGGTGAGCCGTGCGAAAAGCTCGTGGTGCGCACCAGTGTCGAAAGCGGCAAGCGTTTGCTGCTGTTCAAGGACGACTTTGCGGACTGCATGGTGCCGTATCTGGCGCAGCATTACAGCGAGATCTGCATTGTCGATCTGACGCTGACGGGGCAGGATTTCACGGAATACGCCAACCCGTCCGATTACTCCCAGGCGCTCTTTCTGTGCAGCATGAAGAACTGGGAAAAGCTCTGGAATACCAAATAACACAAAAATCCCCCTGTGGCATGAAACCGCAGGGGGAACTTGTTTTTTGAAGAATTACTGGAAGATCTTGTCGAAATCATCCTTGAGCTTCTGCTCGGTGGCAAGCGCCGCATCCATCGTGTCGCCAACGGTGGTGTAGTAGCACTTGATCTTCGGCTCGGTACCGGAAGGACGAATCACGACCTTAGCGCCCTGTTCGAGATCAAATACAAGCACATTGGACTTCGGAAGGGTGATGGCGGTCTTTTCGCCGGTCACCTTATTGGTGGTCTCACTGGTCTGGTAGTCCGAAACGGAAACGACCTTCAGACCGCCGATCGCAGCCGGCTGCTCGGTACGCAGGGACTCCATCAGTGCGTTCATCTTCTTCATGCCGCTTTCGCCCTCGAAGGCAAAGCTCTGGAGGGAGTGATGGAATACACCGTACTTCTTATAAAGGTTCTCACGAGCCTGGAGCATGGAAATGCCCTTGGTACGGTAATAAGCAGCCATCTCGCAGATGAGCATGGAAGCCACAACAGCGTCCTTGTCACGTACATACGTACCGGCAAGGTAGCCATAGCTCTCCTCAAAGCCGAATACATAGCGGTTCTCCTCACCCTTGGCTTCGAGCATACCGATCTGCTCACCGATGAACTTGAAGCCGGTGAGGACTTCGATCATCTCCAGACCGTAGTTCTTAGCGATCGCAGCGATGAGGTCAGTGGTCACGATGGTCTTGATGACGATCGGATCCTTGGGCATGGTGCCGTTTTCGACACGCTGCGAGCAGATATACTCTGTCAGCAGAGCGCCGACCTCGTTGCCGGTGAACAGTGCATAATCATCGCCGTCCGGAACTGCAATACCCACACGGTCGCAGTCAGGGTCAGTCGCAAGCAGGAGGTCAGGCTTGACCTCATCGCAATACTTCAGACCGAGCTCCAGTGCCTCACGGATCTCCGGGTTCGGATACGGGCAGGTCGGGAAATTGCCGTCCGGATTCTCCTGCTCCTTGACAACAGTCACATCCTTGATGCCGATGCGGGAGAGGATCTCACGAACCGGCTTGTTACCAGTGCCGTTGAGGGGGGTGTAAACGATTTTCAGACCGCTGTCAGCGCAGAGCTTGGTATTGATGCCCTGTGCAAGAACGTTCTGGAAATATTCCTCGATGACAGGCTGTTCGATATAGCTGATCTGTCCGGACTTGACAGCAGCGTCAAAATCAGTCGTCTTGACGTCATGGAACATATCAAGAGAGTTGATCTCGTTGATGACAGCCTCAGCCACCTCCAGGGTGATCTGGCAGCCGTCAGCGCCATAAGCCTTGTAACCGTTGTACTTCGCCGGGTTGTGGGAAGCAGTCACCATGATGCCGGCACTGCAATGCAGCGCACGAACTGCCCAGCTCAGGCAGGGCGTCGGCATCAGTTCCTTATAGATATGTACCTGGATGCCATTGGCAGCGAGGACTGCTGCGGCAGCATTCGCAAACACAACGGACTTGTTGCGGCTATCATAGGAGATCGCAACACTCGGCTTGTCAAAGGACTTCTTGACATAATTCGCAAGACCCTGGGTCGCACGGCGCACCGTGTAGATGTTCATCCGGTTTGTGCCGGCACCAAGAACACCACGCAGACCACCGGTACCAAATTCGAGATCACGATAGAACCGATCACGGATCGCAGCCTCATCACCCTTGACGGATGCCAGCTCAGAAACGAGATCAGCATCATCTACAGCCGATTTGCACCATTCGTTGTATAACTCCATCACAGACATTGCAAAAAACCTCCTGATTGATATTACATGGCTCTCCATGCGTCAAAGCATACTCTATGCAATAATCATATATATTATACCATATTCGTCAAAATTTGAAAAGGGGTAAAATCAAATTTTTTTGAAAAAAAGATAACTTTAGCAGATTGGCAGAAAGTTGGGTTTTGTTTTATATAATGTATACAAAGAAATTGGGAGTGAAAATACGATGCAGAGTGTATAATTGGGCTGAAAAAATACAGAAAGTAATGATGCACAAATCTGTTGAAAAATGGTAGGCGTTTTTTGGATGCGAAAGGTGTTGACAAACGTCCAAAACCGTGGTATAATAATAAAGCTGTCGGACGAGAGAGCGAAGCTCGAAGGTCTGAAAAGCGCC
>CACXGK010000118.1 GCA_902767115.1 uncultured Ruminococcus sp. | reverse complement strand
GTGCCGATGATGCCGACACGTCCGTTCTGGGTCGCAGCACAGGCTGCCCTTGCCGCCGGGTACACAACACCGGTAAACGGCATATCGTCCACCGGAGAGTCCATCCCCAGCATGGAACTGACGGTACCGCAGGCAGCGATGATCATCTTCACAGGATGGCGGCGGAGAAATGCCACATCCTCCTGCGTATAGCGCTGGATGGTCTGACGGGAACGGGTACCATACGGAATGCGTGCGGTATCCCCGAAATAAATGATATTCTCGTGCGGCATGATCTGGTTGAGCACCTTGACAGCCGTCAGTCCGCCCATACCGGAATCAAACACGCCGATTGCATCACGATTCATGCGTGTCACCTCTCTCAGACAACCCGGTCGTTGTTGTCGATCGCCTGCTCAATGAGCTTGTCGATCAGGTAGTGCGGCTCCATGCCGAGATGCTGCATGAGCTTGGGATACATACTGATCGAGGTAAAGCCGGGCATGGTGTTGATCTCGTTGACGAGGATCTCGCCCTTGTTGGTCAGGAAGAAATCCACACGGGACAGTCCCTTGCACCCCATTGCCTTGTATGCCTTGACGGCGGTTTTCTGAATCTCACGGGACAGCTCGATGGGCAGATCAGCCGGGATGCTGAGCTTGGAATCCGGAAGATTGTACTTGGCATCGAAATCATAGAACTGCTTGCAGGACTCGATCTCGCCGACAAACGATGCAAACGGTGCATCATAGCCAAAGACAGCGACCTCAAGCTCCCTGCCGACGATCTCCTCCTCGATGATGACCTTATCATCATGATAGAACGCCTGCTTGACACCCTCAATGAGCTGTTCCTCATTCTCCACACGGCTCACGCCGATGGAGGAGCCGGCATTGGCAGGCTTGACGAACATCGGGAAGCCGAGATCGGCTGCGATCTCACGGCATTTCTCTGTGAGGTGGTTCATCTCATAGTCGAGGAGAGAATGCCAGCGTGCGGTACGGACGCCGTTATAATCGAGGATCATGTGGGTCGTTGCCTTATCCATGCAGGCAGCGGAAGCCAGCACGCCGCAGCCGACATAGGGGATTCTTGCCATTTCGAGCAGACCCTGAATGGTGCCATCCTCGCCGTTTCTGCCGTGGAGCACAGGGAATACTACATCGATCTTTCTGACAGTCGCATTGCCGTTCTCGTTGGTCACGATGCCACGATGGATGGGGTCGGGGGACAGGATCGCCGAAGTGCAGTCCGGGTCACGCTCCCACTCACCGGAGGGAATGGATGCCACGCCGCCCGGATAATAGAGCCACCTGCCCTTCTTGGTGATGCCGATGCAAACCACATCGTACTTGTCACGGGGGATATTGTCGATTATAAATGCTGCGGATTTCAGCGAAATATCGTGCTCGCTGGACGCACCGCCAAATAATACTGCCACTCTGATCTTAGACATAATCGAATCGCTCCTTCATACTGATAAACACATACCGTAAATCCCATTCTACGGGCATACTGCACCCCGGATTCAGGTACTTCATTTTATTGTACCATATTTTATGATAAATTGCAAGAGGTATTTCGCATTTTATGGCGGAATACGTTTTATTACAGAATCCCCCAAACAAAAATCCCCCAGCCCCTTCATAAAAGAGGCTGGGGGAAGGCGCAGCGGCTTTGCAGCTCACTCCTCCTCCATTTCCGGTACCTTGCCGACGATGGGTTCGGGGTCGATGCCCTGCTTCTGGTAGTAATCCGTGAGCGCTGCCTTGACTGCCTGCTCGGCAAGCACGGAGCAATGCACCTTGACCGGCGGCAGACCGTCGAGGGCTTCCATGACGGCGCTGTTGGTGAGTTTGAGGGCGTCGTCAATGCTCTTGCCCTTGATCATCTCGGTCGCCATCGAGGACGTTGCCACGGCAGCACCGCAGCCAAAGGTCTTGAACTTGCAGTCTGTGATGGTCTCATCCTCGATCTTGAGGTACATTTTCATGATGTCGCCGCACTTGGCATTGCCGACCTCGCCGACACCGTCCGCATTTTCAATCTCACCGACATTCCGGGGATTGATAAAGTGATCCATAACCTTTTCGCTGTAATTCATATCATTCGCCCTCCTTGATGAGCTTGGTCTTGTCTGCATTGAAGTGAATGCCCTCGTTCCGGATGGTCTCCCACATCGGCGACATGGAGCGCAGACGCTCCACGATTCCCGGCAGGACGGACAGGATGTAGTCCGCATCCTCCTCGGTGAATTCCTCACCGAAGCTCAGACGCAGCGACCCGTGCGCCACCTCATGCGACAGTCCGAGCGACAGCAGCACATGGGACGGATCGAGTGAACCGGACGTGCAGGCAGAACCAGAGGATGCCATCACACCAAAGTGATCGAGCATCAGCAGCAGGCTCTCGCCCTCGATGCCGACCACGGAAATATTCACGTTGCCGGGCAGGCGCTGTGTACGGCTGCCGTTAAGACGGGTGCCTTCAATTTGCAGGATGCCGTCAATGAGCTTATCACGCAGAGGCGTAAGCTTTGCGGTCTTTGCCGGGATATCGGCAGTGGCAAGCTCGATGGCTTTGGCAAGACCGATGATGCCGGGGACATTCTCCGTACCGGCACGTTTGCCGGATTCCTGACCGCCGCCGTGAACGAGATTCGAGAGGGCAACACCCTTGCGGATGTAGAGAGCGCCGATACCCTTAGGCGCATGGAACTTATGTCCGGACAGCGACAGAAGGTCGATGTTCTGCGCCTTGACGTCGATCTCGACATTGCCGACCGCCTGCACGGCGTCGGTATGGAACAGAACGCCGTGCTCCTTGCAGACCTTGCCGATCTCTGCAATGGGCTGGATGGTGCCGATCTCGTTGTTGGCGTACATGATGGTCACGAGGGCGGTATCCTCACGGATAGCGTCAGCGACCTGTGCCGGGTCGATCAGACCTTCGGGGGACACCGGCAGATACGTCACCTCAAAGCCGTGCTTCTCTAAGAATTCGCACGTATGCAGCACAGCATGGTGCTCGAATACGCTGGTGATGATGTGCTTTTTGCCCTTGGCGGCGAGCTTGTCTGCGATGCCCTTGATCGCCCAGTTATCGGATTCGGAGCCGCCGGCTGTGAAGAAGATCTCCTTCGGGTCAGCCCCCAGGCAGGCGGCAACTCTCGCTCTGGCGTCAATGATCGCACGCTCGTTCTCTCTGCCCTTGGCATAGATGGAGGAGGGGTTGCCGTAGTTGGTCTGGAAATATGGCAGCATTGCCTGCAAAACCGGTTCCGATACCGCAGTCGTAGCGGCATGGTCGGCGTAAATGATTCTTTTTTCCATAGAGGTACTCCTTTTGGACATTTATTTTACTTACTAAGTATATCACATTAGTAGGATATATGCAAGGGGTTGTTGCCATAGGTAACAAAGGGGACTTTACTCAAAACTGCGGGTGCTTCGGCTGCATAGTCCTGCCGAGGGAGGTTTAGGAGGGGCGAGCAGCCCCTCCTAAGTCGGCGTAAGCCGACAAAAACTTACGCTGTTAACGCTACCCCCGAAAAACCCCCTGAAACTTCTTCAGATTGGCGGCGATGCCGTCGTCGGGAACGTAGGGGACGAACTTGTGGGCTTGCAGGCGGCTCAGGTAGTCGAGGCGTTCGGGGGTGGTGGGGAGGCGCTTGACGATGGCGGCGAGTGCCTGCGCCGGGTATTTCCCGAAGCGATGCACATACACAAGCCCCAGCACGTCCCGTTTTTTGCCGCTGACGGCGAGCCAGTAGAGGGGACGCTTGTGGAACATCCGGCAGTGCGCCGCATGGAGCTTCGTCACGCAATACTGCATGAGGGACATTCCGAGGGCATCCTCAAGCCAGCAAATATCTGCATCGAGGGATTCTGCGCCGAGAATGCTTCGCAGGCAGTCCGTCAGACGCTCCGGCAGTGATCGCAGCGGCAGAAAATTCTCCGTGAGCGCCGTGATCCCCTCACAGGCATACCGCCCGAACAGGCACCCCACCAGATAACTGATGAGCGCTTCTGCCGCCTGCATCGGCGTCGGACAGGTCAGGGTCGTGGGCGGCGGCGTGTCGGGCAGTTCATCAGAAAGCCCGTAGATCGCCGCAAAGATCTGGTTGAGCCGCATCTCATTGCGGTCGGTGCGTGCGATACGTTCACGACAGGTCTGCTCCCACTTCCGGTAGGCGTCACAAAGCTTTGGCTCCCCTTGCAGCAGCAAGGGGTCACACGCAAAATCCCAGCTCTCCTCACTGCTGTCCCAGTCCGCCCGTGCAAGGGCGATATTCTCACGTACAAGCGCTGTGATCTCCTCACGGCGCTCCGGGGCGTCCAGGAGAGGGAGACTTTTGAGGTTTTCCGGCTGAAAATTCATGGTCGGGTTACAGAGCCGCAGGAGTTCGAGTGTCACGTTCGAGGAGAGCAGTCCCATCAGATATTCCAGATCCTCCTGCGCCGGGAACAGGCACGAGCCCGCCACATCAAAGAGAAATCCTTCCGGCTGTAGCCGCACCCCGAACCGGGAGCTTTCCGTGATAAACGGCCATGTCACCGCCGCACGGAAATAGGTATCAGCGTTTTTGAGTCTGCCGCCGGAATGCCTGCGGTTGAGGTCGGCGTGGAAGGCACGCAGCTCGGCGCCGTTGTTCTCATAATTGACCACAAAGCTGTGATTTCCGTACCACCTGCGCAGCCTGCCGCCTTTATTATAAGGAAACCACTTCTTGCCCGAAGCCGCTGCCGCCGCAGCATCCTTGCAGCCAAAGGCGATCGCACTGGGCTTCACCTCATACCAGCGCCGCACGAAGCGCTTGTTGTCACTCGTGGTCATGCCCTGACAGATGCGGCAGCAGCTTCCGAGGGTCTCGTGCTGCATGAGCTCACGCACCCGGCTGCTCATCCAGTAGCAAAGGGGTTTGCCCGGAACCGCATCGAACCAGTCTTTTGTGCGGACATACCGCAGCGCCGGGTCATGGAAAGCGGACTCCTTCTCCTGCGATTCTGTAAGGCGCAGATACAATGTGGGATAATCCGGCATCTCACGCCCGAACGCCGTGAAGACTGCCGTTTGCACGATCGTCCCCACATCGCCTGTGGAAAACGCCCGTGTGCCGAGGTGAACGAGATCACGCAGAGTATAGCTCTCCATGAATTCACGCAGTTTCCGGAAGCTCGACAGGAACATCCAGACGTGCTGCACGATCATGGTAAAGCACCCGTCCGGACGGGTCAGCTCGGCACAGCGCTCCATGAAGCACGCAAAGAGGTCTGCCTTGCCAGCCGGGAAATTTGCCTTGACATAGGCAGAAAGCGCCTTGTCCATACCGGCTGCGCCCATGTAGGGGGGATTGGTGATGACAGCATCATACTGCTGCGTGAGCAGGCGGCACGGGGCATCCTGGGGCGCTTCGGGGCGCAGGAGGGAGCCCAGGAGCATTGCATTTTCCACAGAACAGTTCTCAAAGTGGAAAAGCTGCGTGGGAATATCCCGTTCGAGGATATCCGGCAGGTAGGGCGCCGCCTTCATGCGCAGGACAAAATCACAGAGAAGTGCCGCTTCCCGGTCGATATCGAGCCCGTGGAGGTTGTGGGTGAGGATGTGGAGCGCCGCCGTATCCGCCGCCCAGCCATCACGAATGTAAAGCTCCATCAACGCATCAAAGGCATACGCCAAGATATGCCCCGTCCCCATGCAGGGGTCAAGGAGCGTGATGTCGGACGGGGAGCGTTTCGGGAGCGAGACCGCCTGCGTCTGGAGAAAATACGCCCACGAGGGGAGTGGAGCGCACAGTGTGCCAAGGGTATTCTGCACCATGCATTTCACGATCCAGTCCGGGGTGAAAAGCTGCGTTGCCGCCGGGATGCGGTCTGGAGTGATCTTCTCATGGGAGCGCAGTCCCCGGAGGGCGGCTTCCCGTTCGGGGGCATTGCTGTACTGGTAGAGCCAGCCAAGGAGGGAGGGGTCTCCCAGCCATTCGGCATCGGGGATGCTGCGGAGGATGTCAAGCGCCGGCAAAAGCGCATCCGGCAGCCGTTCCGGACAGCCTGCAAACAGCGGCAGACGCACAGGGAGCCTGTCTGCCGGCAGACCGTTGACCGCAAGATACCGCACCGCACAGACCCGGCAGAACCACCGGCGCTGTGTCCGGCTGTCTGCATCGGGGAGCGCACGCTCGATCGCATGGCGCAAAGCCAGCGCCGTCTGCCGTCGATTCATAGCATTTCCTCCAATCGTCATTGCATCAGTCTTTCTATTATAACACAGTTTTTCGGAAATTGCAACTGCCGGGACAAATTGCAAAATTCCCCCTTGACAAACGATGCCGGATGTGCTATAATAACCTTGCTGATGCCGCTGACCTGTGTGCGGTGCGGCAAATTCAGGAAAGGAGTGAACGGTATGTACCATTTTGATTTTGATGCGAATCGGAACCATACACAACTTCATATCACCCACACGACCGCCGTTTGCCTTTCGGCAGAGGGAGCGTTTTGCAGGCTTTGAGTGCCTGACGTTTCTGATACCCTGTTTGGCTTGGACATGATGCGCTTCTGTGTGGACAGGAGCGCTTTTTTGTTTCCTGAAAGGCACGGCAGAACAGGAGTTTTGATCTATGTTTATCATCACAGGCGCAAAGACCTGCGCCAAGGTTTTCACAGACGCCGCTGATGCATCGGCGGTATCCCAGATTCAGGAGCTTTGTAACCAGCCCTTTGTGGAGGGTGCTCAGATCCGCATCATGCCCGATGTTCACGCCGGAAAGGGCTGTACCATCGGCACCACCATGACCATCACCGACAAGGTCGTTCCCAATCTTGTGGGCGTGGATATCGGCTGCGGCATGGAGACCACCGTCCTGAAGGAGACCCACATCGAGCCGCAGAAGCTCGATAAGCTCATCCGCAATGAGATCCCGTCCGGCTTTGCGGTGCGAAATGCACCCCATCGGTATATGGCGGATATCGACCTTGGGGAGCTGTACTGTTTTTCGCACATCCATGCGCTTCACGCCGAACGGAGCCTGGGTACCCTCGGCGGCGGCAATCACTTCATCGAGGTGGACAAGGGCGGGGACGGGACGCTGTATCTCGTCATTCACTCCGGCTCCCGGCACTTAGGTGTCGAGGTGGCGAACTGGTACCAGCAGGAGGCTTACCGCCGGCTCAACGGGTCGGATGAGGGCTCCCAGAAGGCGCTGATCGCACGGCTCAAGGCGGATGGCAAGGAGCGCCAGATCCAGTCCGAGATCAAGAAGCTCAAGGCGACCAAGCGCACTGCCGTTCCGGCACACCTGGCGTACTGCGAGGGGGAGCTGTTTGAGCAGTATCTGCACGATATGGCGATCGTTCAGCGCTTCGCTCTGCGCAACCGGCAGGCAATGACGGACGTGATCGTCAAGGGGATGCACTGGCACGTCAAGGAACAGTTTACCACCATCCACAACTATATCGACCTCGAACACAATATCCTGCGAAAGGGCGCTGTTTCCGCACAGGCAGGGGAAATCCTGCTCATCCCGATGAATATGCGTGACGGCTCGCTCATCTGCCGTGGCAAGGGCAATCCCGACTGGAACTGCTCTGCACCCCACGGTGCCGGACGTCTGATGTCCCGGTCTGCCGCCAAGGAGCAGTGCTCCATCCAGGAATACAAGGCGCAGATGCAGGGCATTTACACCACCTCCGTCGGCATGGACACCATTGACGAATGCCCGATGGCGTATAAGCCCATGGACGAGATCATGCGGCATCTCAGCGATACCGCAGAGGTGCTCGAAGTCATCAAGCCGATCTATAACTTCAAGGCAGGCTCCGAGGATGCCCCCTGGATGAAGAAGAAGGCATAACACATATCCTGACACATCACACATATATAAAGGAGGGTTTTCCATGCCCGATATCACACTTCTGGGAACGGGAGGAATGCTCCCACTCAAAGACCGCTTTCTGACAAGCCTTTATGTCGAGCACGAGGGCAAGGCTTTGCTCATCGACTGCGGTGAGGGGACACAGGTCGCCTTTGCGCAGCACGGGCTGAAGCTCAGCCGGGTCAAAGCCATTTGCATCACCCACCTGCACGCCGATCATGTGACCGGTCTGCCGGGACTGCTCCTGTCCCTCGGCAATACCGGGGCTTGCGAAAAGCTCCGGATCTACTGCGGCACCAGCACGGTCATGACCATCAAGTATCTGCTGATGGTGACGGGAGGGCTCCCGTTTGACGTGGAGATCGTGCCGCTGAGCGAAAAGAAGGGGACGGCGTTCCAGATACCGGCGCTCTCCCCGGAGCTCACTGTCCGCACACTTCCCCTTTGCCACCGGACGCCCTGTCTGGGCTACCAGGTGGAGCTGGCGAAAAAGCCGGTCTTTCTGCCGGATAAGGCAAAGGCGCTCGCTATCCCGGTGCAGTTTTACAAAACGCTTCACGCCGGGGAGGACGTCTATCTTCCGGACGGACGCTTCATCCGGTCTGCGGATGTGACAGGGGAGCAAAGAGCGCCCATACGCATCACGTACACGACGGATACGCTGCCCATTGGTGAAATCATCGATTTTGCGAAGGATTCCGACCTCTTTATCTGTGAGGGTATGTGGGGGACGGAGGAGAAACGGGAGAGCATGGAGCAGAAACGTCATATGCTCATGCAGGATGCCTGCCGTCTGGCAGTCCGGGCGCAGGCAAAACGCCTTTGGCTCACACACTACAGCCCTGCGGAGAAGGAGCCGGCACAGTATGCCGGTCTCCTGCAAAGCATCTGTCCCGATGTGCATATTTCGCAGGACGGAGATCATATCACACTGAAATAAACGGAGGTTTCTGAGACAATGCTCTATATCATGCGCCACGGCCGCACCGACTGGAATGACCTGCATAAATTGCAGGGACGCACCGACATCCCCCTCAATGCGCAGGGGCTGCAAATGGCAAGAGAGGCGGCACAGCGCTACAAGGATGTCCACTTCGATGTGTGCTACACCTCGCCCCTGCGCCGTGCGCTGACAACGGCGGAGATCCTGCTCGAAGGCAGGGACGTGCCGATCATTCCGGACGAGAGACTTTGCGAGATGTGCTTCGGCGTCTTTGAAGGGATGGAGGGCGTGATCGACAGGAAGATCGAACCCATGTACACGTTCTTCAAGCACCCCGAATTGTACACCACCCCGGCAGAGGGCGCAGAGAGCTTGGCGGAGCTGTTTGCCCGGACGGGGGCATTTCTGGAGGAAACCGTGCAGCCCTTGCTGGACGCCGGCAAGGACGTGCTCATCGTGGGTCACGGCGCTATGAACAGCAGCATTGTCTGCCAGCGGCGGCACTTGCCCGTGTCGGAGTTCTGGAGCGCCGGGATCGAGAATTGCAAATTGATGGAACTGCCGTAAACACCCAGACAGATGGGAGGGATATCATGGAAAAATTCATTCCCTACGAGAAGCTGAGCAAGAAAGCCAGACGTGAGCTCGATGCCCAAAACCGTGGCACATGGGGCAATGTCAAGCCCGTGTCACGCCGTGAGGAATCGGCTAAAGCGTACAAGCGCCATCCCAAGCACAAGGGGAGCGCTTCCATTTTCACATGAAAGGACAATCTATGCACGAGATCGAACAAGAACAGAAACGCACCCGTGTCATTCTGGTCGGCATTGACACCGGGGAGTACAACGCACAGCAGTCGATGGAGGAGCTTGCGGAGCTGTCTGACACCGCAGGGTGTGAGGTCGTTCTGACTGCCATCCAGACCCGTCCGGCACCGGAGGCGGCAACCTGTATCGGCGCCGGAAAGCTCGAAGAACTCAAAGAACAGGTGGAGCTGCTCGAAGCGGATATGCTGATTTTTGACACGGAGCTGACCGGAATGCAGATGCGCAATATTTCCGATGCGACCGACTGCAAGGTCATTGACCGGACGATGCTGATACTCGATATTTTCGCAGGACGTGCGAGAACTGCCGAGGGCAAGGTGCAGGTGGCGCTGGCGCAGTACAAGTACCGCCTGACACGCCTGACGGGTATGGGAAATGCTTTGTCCCGGCTGGGCGGCGGTATCGGCACGAGAGGACCCGGCGAGACCAAGCTCGAAACTGACCGCCGTCACATCCGCAGCCGCATCACGTCACTGGAGCACGAGCTCAAAGAAATGGAGAAGCACCGCAAATTCATCGGCAGCCGCCGAAAGAAGGACGGTGTGCTCACGGTTGCGATCGTGGGGTATACAAATGCCGGAAAATCGACACTTTTCAATATGCTCACGGATGCCGGGGTCTTGGCGGAGAACAAGCTCTTTGCAACGCTTGACGTCACAGCCCGTGCGCTGGAGCTGCCGGACGGGCGGAGTGTGCTGCTGTCGGATACGGTCGGGCTCATCCGGCGTCTGCCGCACCATCTGGTGGAGGCGTTCCGTTCGACCTTAGAGGAAACGGCGAGTGCCGACCTCATCCTGCACGTCCTCGATGCGTCCGAGCCGGATGTCCGGGAGAGGATGCAGATCACGCAGGACTTGCTGTGTGACTTAGGATGTGCGGAGATTCCGCAGGTACACGTCCTCAACAAAGCCGACCTTGTGACCGATGTGCCCAAGCAGAGCGATTTTGAGACAGTCTGGATCTCGGCAAAGCACGGTGACGGGCTCGATGCACTCCTCAAAGCCATCGTTCACGGCTTGCCGGCAACCGCAAAGCGCATGAAGCTGTGCATTCCCTACGCCGAGGGGAGTTTTCTCCAGCTCCTGCGAGAGGAGGGCAAGCTCTTTTCCGAAGCATACACCCCCGAAGGCACCCTCGTCGATGTCATGGTCGATGTCAGACGCCAGAAACGGGCGGAGGGGTATGCGGTGAAGAATGAATAAATATGGAATGTTGGACGAAAGGAGAACGATGTATGGGCAAAAAATCGTTGTTTCTGCCCTACCTGTACTGTCTGCCGATACCGGTTCTGCTCGTGCTGCTCTCCAGGATACTCCATTGGGACACGCAGAATACAGTGTGGGGGATGGTGTGTTACCTACTGGTTTGCCTGCCATTGATGGTCATTTCGATCATCAATGCGATTCGCTGCAAAGGCTCTGGTCTGCGGCATTTATTCCGGATCATAGCGGTTTTCGGCGGTGTGAATGCGATCATTGCGCTCATCGTGACCGCCGTTATTCCGATGCCTTTACTGACTGCCCATGCCGCACCGGATCTTGACCTGCCGAGCGTCACGATTGAGGAGGAGTTCCGGAATACGCAGAATTGGGTGACATTCGGCGACCGCGAATATTCCGGCATGAACATCGCCTCTTTCGACATCAGCGAGGAAGGGAAGATTCTGGTCTTTCTGGATACTGAAAGCTTTCCGAGTCTCGATACCCACAAATATGCGAATATCTACAATACAGACGGTACGTTCCTGTACGGCATCACATGGGAAAGCTCCGGTATCACGTATATCTGGTGGGATGGCGAAGATCCGGTCATTTACGATTTACGGAAAGACCTCATCTGCAATACCGGATACGACAGTCATGAACCCCATTCCTACATCCTGCATGATGCTTACGACCTGAGAGCATATGATGCGATTGAAACCTACGCCGGACAGAGCGTGCGGACATTCGGGGATACGGTCTACCGCGTCTATCCCAAATCGCCGACCTGTCTGTATCGCATCGCCCCTGACGGCACACAGACCGAGATCTACCGCAATGAGGAAGCGGTTGGGGATGCGGTTTTCATGCTGGTTTTCATGATCGTGGTCGCGGTGCTGTTCTTTTGGAGCGCCATCGGTATCCGCGTAGTCGGCATCCGGAACGGCGAAGCATCGGGATTTCGTCTGAACGATTCCATGCGGGACAAATAAAAAGCCCTCGGTTCGGGATCTCTCCTGAGCCGAGGGTTTACTTTATCAGGGTAAATCAGGATGGCAGGGATGTATATAAAGCATCAGTGCAAAAGACTTTTCTGCATCCAAGATGGCAAGATTTACGCCCTTATAGGGTTTGGCGTTCTTGATTGAGATTTGGCGTTCTTGATTCTTAAAATCCGTCCGGCGCAAGCCGGACACATTCACTCCTAACTTCTAACTTCTAACTCCTAACTTCCCAACGTAGTACACCACGCACACCACCAGAAACCCGAACAAAATCCCTGCCAGGGCGCCGGAGGAATCGACGAGGACATCCCGGAGCTCGCAGCTCCGCCCCGGCACGAAGCTCTGGTGGATTTCATCCGTACACGAGAACGCCGAGGATGCCAGAAGCGCCCAGAGAGGGGCGCCTTTTTTTTGCCGCAGCCAGAGGTACCACAGGCATCCCATGAGGGCGTATTCGCAGAAATGCGCCGTTTTTCGGACGATGAAGGAAAAACCGTCAATGATCTTTGCCTGCGTTTCCGGGTCGAATTCGTCGAGGTTGCTGATGAACAGATGTGCTGCCAGCGTGGTGAAATGTCCGCTGGTCTCGTC
>CACXGK010000117.1 GCA_902767115.1 uncultured Ruminococcus sp. | reverse complement strand
TGAGTGGGTGAAACGGGAGGAGATCGAGCTCCAGCCCAATAACCTGAGCCTGACCAACGAAATGATGCAGATGTTCCGGGATGGGAAAATTTGAGAACGAAAAACCGGAGACAGCCAAATGCTGTCCCCGGTTTTCTTGGTGTTGTCATGCTTGTGCGGTGTTCATCCGAAGATCTGACCCGGCAGCTTTTGCTTGACCTTGGGCGCAAACTGCTGGTCAAAGGCTTCCACATCCGCATCGTCCACGTAGTAGCTCTGCGGTGTGAGATAGACGCCGGTCACGCCGTCCAGGTAGCCTGGTATCAGCTCCTTAGCAAGGAAAAACGACGCATCCTCGCCCTCTGGCAGGTCGTGATAGCGAATGCCGAATTTGCTCGCATACGTAAAGCCGCTTTCGCCGTAAAAGGCGATATTGCCCTCAAACAGCACGGCGCCAAAGCCCATTGCCGCTGCCTTTTCGAGCGTGGCATCGAGCAGGAGCTTGCCGTACCCCTGCCGCTGCAGTTCGGGCGTGATGCAGATGGGACCCATGGTCAGCACCTCGATCTCCCTGCCGTCATCCGCCTGAATGACCGTGCGGACAAAGAGATTCTGCCCGATCAGCCTGCCGTCCAGCTCCATCACATAGTCGAGCTCCGGGACAAATGCAGGGTCGCTGCGCAGGATATGCGTCACATAATGCTCGCTGCATCCCGGACGGTAGACGTTCCAGAATGCCTCACGGATGAGTGTCTCAACGGCTCTGTGGTCGGAAGTTTCCTCCGGACGAATGATGATAGACTTGTTGTGCATGATAATTTCCTCCTGTTGGTTTAGGGTTTGGATTTCCTGATCCCAAAACGAACCGGGAGGTGGGGATCGTCAGCGAAACCTCCCGGTCAAGCTGCAATCTCCAGTGTACCAACGTAATGCTTCAAACACATTCTCCTTTTGATGATTTTTCCGGGAGCAGTGCTCCCAGTATTCAGTATAGCATACTGTTCCGGAAAAAGCAAGAGGAAACTGTGACTCCACGCAGCGTGGATTGACAAGTCAGCCATTCTGGTGTATCATAAAAGCAGCGAAAGGAGTGCAGCACATGGATCCCATCAAAACAGGTCAGCTCATACGCCGTTTGCGGCGCCGCCAAAGCCTGACCCAGCGTGAGCTTGCAGAGCAGCTCCACGTCACAGACAAGACGATCTCCAAGTGGGAGACCGGCGGCGGATGCCCGGATATCACCCTGCTGCGGGAGCTGGCAGCGCTCTTTGAAGTGAGCATGGAAACGCTCCTGCGTGGAGAGATCACCGAACAGGAGGACACTGGAAATATGAAGAAACTGCGTTTTTACGTCTGTCCCGACTGCGGCAACATCCTGACATCCTCAGCCGATGCCGAGGTGCATTGCTGCGGCAGGCGCCTTGCGCCCCTCACACCGCAGAAAGCCGCCGAGCCGGATCTCCTGCAAATGGAAGCCGTGGACGGCGAGTGGTACATCACATCCGAGCACGCCATGACCAAGGACAACTACATCGCCTTTGTAGCGTGCCTGACGGACAGCTCACTGCTCCTGTGCCGGCAGTATCCGGAATGGGGCTTGCAGGTGCGGATGCCCTATTTTGCGAGAGGACGGCTTCTCTGGTACAGCACCCGTCAGGGGCTTTTGTATCAGGATATCTTCATCCGGAGACAGCCGGATGCAAATGGCATAAAATGATAGTTTTTTGATGGAAAACGTCATTGCTTCCCCCTTGCAGAGATGCTATAATGTATATAACGCATAAAAATATACAGAATGTGCGTAAACATTTCATCTCATTGTAAGGGGGTAAATCTTTATGAAGAAAAGACTTGCAGCGCTGACCGCCCTGCTCCTGTGCGGAAGCATGATGCAGACCATCCCGGCATCCGCCGCATACGCCCGTGCCTCTGTTCACGACCCGTCGATCGTGAAATTGCAGGACGGCGGCTATTACATCATCGGCTCGCACCTCGGTGCCGCACGCTCCAATGACCTGATGAACTGGACGCCTGCTGCCAATTCCGACCGTGGCTCGACCAGCACAACCTTCTTTGGCAACATCTACGCCGATCTTGCCATCCCGGAAAAGTGGTCGAACACGACCGAGGGCTATAACCTTGCCGGGAATATGTGGGCGCCGGATATCATTTTCAACCCGGATATGGGCAAATACTGTATGTACCTGAGCGTCAACGGTCAGGTCTGGAATTCGTCCATCGTTCTGTGTACCGCCGACAACATCGACGGTCCCTACACCTATCAGGGCACGATCGTCTATTCCGGCTTTACGAACAACGCTGTGAATAACGTCAATGACACCGACGTTCCGAAGGTGCTTGGGGCAAATCCCGACATCAGGCGCTACCTCTCGAACGGCTCCTGGAATGCCTCCTACGGCACCAACGCCATCGACCCGGCGGTGTTCTATGATGAGGACGGCGATCTCTGGATGGTGTACGGTTCGTGGTTCGGCGGCATTTATATGCTGGAGCTCGACGAAAAGACCGGACTGCGTGATTACAGCGTGAAGTACGAGACCGTCCCGAATGTGTCCGATGCCTACATGGGCAAGAAGGCTGCCGGCGGTAATTTCGTTTCCGGCGAGGGACCCTACATCGAGTACATGAAAGCCCCCGGTTCGGACAAGGGATACTACTACCTGTTCGTGTCCTACGGCTTCTTCAATTCCAACGGCGGCTATAATATGCGTATCTTCCGCAGCGAAAACCCGGATGGTCCGTTCCTCGACCAGAATGGCAACTCCGCCATTTATCCTGCCGGCGGCGACAACATCCGTGGCACCATCGGCGAGCGCCTGATGAGCAATTACCAGTGGAGCTGCAACGACCGTCCCTTCAAGGCACAGGGTCACAATTCCGCCCTCATGGACGATGACGGACGGCTGTACGTCATCTACCACACGAAATTCGATGACCCTTACGGCTTCCATGAGGTGCGTGTGCATCAGCTCGTGATGAACGAGGACGGCTGGTTCTCGGCAGCGCCGTATGAATTCTCCGGCGAAACGCTCTCGGAAAAGGGACATTCCCTCTCCGCCGCTGCTGGCGACTATGAGTTCATTTTCCACACCCTTGACCAGAAGTTCGAGAACGAAAAGAGCGCCGATGTCGAGAAGCCCCGCAGCATCACCCTCCACGAGGATGGCAGCATCACGGGCGATATCACAGGTACCTGGTCGATGCAGAACGGCACGCCCTATATGAGCCTTTCCTTCGGCGGCGTGACCTACAAGGGTGCATTCCTCGTGCAGGCAGACGAATCCGCACAGCAGACCGTGCGCATGACCTTCACGGCGACCGGCAACAACACCTGCGTCTGGGGCAGCAAGAAAACCGCCTACGACGAGAGCACCGATACCGTTGATCTTCTCAATGACAAGAGCTCCCTCGTCTACGCCCCCGAAACCGCACAGGGCTTCGGCACGGCTGTCAAGCTTGGGGATACAGAGCTGCTCAGCGGCATTTCCTACACCCTCACCAACAAGAACAGCAATCTCCTCCTGAGCGTGCAGGACGACGCTGCCGCCGACGGCTCGAACGCCGTACAGTGGGCAAAGCACCAGACACCGGCACAGGAATGGAGACTGGTCTCCTGCGAGAACGGCTACTGCAAGATCCTGTCGATGGCAGACGAGGGCAAGTGCCTGAGTGTTGCCGAGAATTCCGCTGAGGACGGCAAGAATGTGGAATTGCAGAGCTTTACCGGCGCTGACAACCAGCTCTGGAAGCTGGTGAAAGCCGACAATTACTACGGCATCGTTTCCAAGTGCTCCGCTGACAAGGCAGGACTGGACGTGTTTGATTTCTCTCGTGACAACGGCGGCAACCTGAACCAGTGGGAATTCTGGGGCGGCGACTGCCAGCTCTGGAAGATCACACCGGTCTGCCCGGCAGTTCCGGACGGCGCCTACACGCTCACAGACGTGAACACCGGCGAGCGCACAGCAGTCACCATGACACGGCAGGCAGACGGCACCTACACCATTGACAACGGCACAGCCGCCACCCCGAATGTCACCCTCCGTGCAAACCGTGACGGCAGCTATGCCCTCAATGAGATCGCCTATGTGATCGAGTCCCAGGGCAAGGCACCTGCCGCAGAGCCGCAGAAGATCATTGGCGACGTCGATGCAAACGGCACCTTTGAGCTGCTCGACCTCGTCATGACACAGAAATATCTCCTGAATGCCGGCACCCTGACAGACCCGAACGCCGGCGACCTCTGTGAGGACGGCGTGATCGATGTATTCGACCTGTCCCTCATGAAGCGTGCGCTGCTCAAGCACTGACCAAAGTCTTCATCTTCCAATCCCCCGTATCCGCTTTGCACTTGATGCAAGGCGGATATTCTTTTGGCAGGCGTGGACGGATGATGCATCGCTCCCAGCCAACAAAAAGCCCCTTCCGGGAGGAAGGGGCTCAGTCTGTCAAAAAACTATTCTTGAAAGCGTAAAGCAAACGCAAAAGTTTTTGGTCCAGCTTTTTTCAAAAAGCTGGTCAG
>CACXGK010000116.1 GCA_902767115.1 uncultured Ruminococcus sp. | reverse complement strand
TGCAGCTATGCTGCGCAAAACATAGCGTGCGCAGCACGCGGTTTTCTTCTAATCGCTTATTAAGCGATTAGAAGAAAAATAGTATTACTTCACAAGCTCTCGCTTGAGCAGGCTCAGGTCGTAGATGTCGATCTTGTCGTCCTCGTAAATGTCCGCAGCCTTCCACTGGGGAAGCTTGGTGTTCGGGGTCGCCAGCATCCATTTCTGGAGCAGGACAAGGTCGGTCAGGTCGAAAGTGCCGTCTGCATTTACATCGCCCGTGACGAGATCGGTCTTGGGTTCAGACGGAGTGTTGGACTCGGTCGGCTTGCTGGTTTCAGCCTCGACAGGCTTGCCGGTGCTGGTGGAACCGCCGTCCAGGTTGCTGCCTTCGGAGGAAGCGTAGTTGGCATAGAAGTCATTCAGGGAAATGCCATCCTTGCCGAGTGCGACCTGATGGTCGAGTCCGATGAATTTCTTGGTGGTCTGGGTCTTCCAGATTGCCGGATAGTAGTAGGTCTCGTATTTTTCCATATCCCAGTTGATAGTGGTCTGCGCCTGGATGGTGCCGTCCGCACCGGTCGTCACGCCAAACTGGATATCCTTCCAGAGACCGCCGGTATCACCGGAGTCGTCATTCAGACACCAGAAGGTGTGGTTGATATGGTTCTTGATCATGTAGTCACGGAGGAGTCCGAGCCACTTCTCGTTATCGCCGCCGTCCAGACGTCCGCCCCATTCGCCGATGAGCAGGGGATACATATCCTTTTCCACAAGGTAAGCCCATGTATCACGCCAGTAATCATCCAGAAGGGTTTCCTCTGTGAAATCCTTGTGGAACCACGGCTGGTCGCTGACAATAGGACCATAGTCATGCGGAGAGTACACGATCTGGCTGGTGCCTGCCTTGGGGGTGACGGGGTATTTCGCAACACCACGAAGGTTTCCGCCCCACCATGCACCGTGACCCTCAAAGCCCTCAACGCCTTCGATCAGGATGAGCGCATTGGGATTCTTGGCGAGGATGGCGTCAGCGCAGTCCTCAGCAGCTTTCTTCCAGTTGTTGGGGGCATCGGAGTCATCCCAGATCGCATCGACCGGGGCACCGCCGTAGGTGCTGTGCGGCTCGTTCTTCAGGTCAAAGCCGATGAGGGTGTCGTCATTTTTGTAGTGGTCAGCGCACCATGCGAGCGTTTCGATCCAGACATCTGTGGTGACCTCAACGGTCTTGCCATCTCTGCCCTCAAAGCTCTTGCCGTACCAGATGCCGTAGTTATGACCGGAGTTGTTGGATTCCGGGCTGTGGATGTCGATAAAGCACTTGATGCCGTACTTCTTGCACTTGGCAAGCAGCACATCAAAGGTCTGCTGGCTGTTGGCAACGGAGCCGTCGGGATTAATGAGATCGACGTTGATCGGATAGTTCGGGTCATCGTTCGGGTTGACGCTGGCGATGGGATCAGGGTCGCCGATCATCCAGTTATACAGGAGCTCGGTCGATACCGGAAGGCGCAGTACGTTGACGCCGTGGTCAGCGATGTCCTTGACCATGTCGTCGATGTCGCCGCTCCAGAGGTAATGCGGAACGCACTCGGTACAGTTGAAGCCGAACCAGTTGGCGCCGGTGAGCCATACCTCATTGCCGTTCATGTCGTAAAGACGGCTGCCCTTTGCATGGAGCCAGTCGTCGCCGGTGTCATCGACTGCGTGTGCAGTAAGCGCAGTCGATGTCTGGACTGCTGAAAAGCTCGGAGCGAAGCCTGAAACTGTCAGTGCAGCGACAGAAACAGCAGCAGCCATTGCCTTGAAAAAACGATTCATGGATATTTCCCCTCTCATTGATACCAGTTTTGGAACGCTGCGGTATCATATTATTACTATTGTAGCACAAAACTGGAGAATTGTCAACGTGTTTTCGGGGATAGTTCAGCCTGTGAGCTTGTCTTTTGTGTGATTTCTCATTGTGTTTAGGAGAGCTGACAGCGCATGATCTTCCTTGTCACAGAAGATGTTCATCTTCCATCACAGCTCATCGTTTCAGACAAAAAACACCGTACTCGGCTTTTAACCCTGAGTACGGTGTTTCTGAACGATTCTAAATGGAATACCTTATCTATGATGAAGGGATTTTCATGCGAGATGTGCTCTTATTGCAGCGCATCCATGATCTCGGCGGTCAGCTTATCCACGGAGATACCGTGCGCAGCGAGCAGCTCGTCTGCCTTGAATTCCGTGTGGAATGCCTTGGAAATGCCGTGGCAGCGCACCTTCATATCACTGTCGCCGTAGAATGCAGCGATATTCTGACCGTAGCCGCCCATGACCTCGCCGTCCTCAATGGTGATGACAAGGCTGTGATCGGATTTCAGTTCGTTCAGCAGTTCCTCGTCCACGCCGCTGACAAATCTGGGGTTGATGACTGTGATCTCTGTACCGGTCTGCGCCTTCACCTTGTCAGCCACTTCGAGTGCCATGGGAACCAGTCCGCCGACTGCAACGAGTGCGACCTTGGCGCCCTTGCGTTCGCTCTTGTTTTTCAGAACGGAATAATCCGTATCGTCAGCGACACCCGTCGATTTCAGGTTACCCACTATTCTGATCGCAACCGGATGTTGCTTCTGCGTCGTCGCATAATGGAACATCTGCACAAATTCCTCATTGCTGGCAGGCGCAAGATAGATCAGATTCGGGATATGCGCAAACATCTGGATATCGCACAGCGCAATGTGCGTGTTGGAATTCATGCCATAGGCGCCGGGGCTGAGGATCAGGAAGGTCGCCGGACTGTCATTCAGGCACACATCATGGGACATCTGGTCGTAGGTTCTCTGGAAGAACGGCGCAAACGTACCGAATACGGCTGTGCCGCCATTTCGGGCGATACCGCCTGCCATAGCGACTGCATTTTCCTCTGCAATGCCGACGTCAATGAACTGCCCACGATTAACATATTCCTCACGGACACCCTGTACAAAGCCCAGTCCCATGGGGGTTGCGGCGTTCAGGACGATGGCGTTCTCGTTGGTATCGAGAAGCTCCTTCAGGCAAGTAAACACGACGCTTTCGCCGCCCTCATACGGGTACAGCGGAGAACCGTCCTCCACATGGAACGGACCGCCTGCGTGCCAGCTCTCACGGTCTTTCTCGGCGTAGGGGAGACCCTTACCCTTGATCGTGTGGATGTGCAGCACAACGGGGTGGTCGATGCCCTTCACACTTTCAAACAGCTCCACCAGCTTTGTGGTGTCGTGACCGTCCTCCAGATAGCGGTAGTCCAGACCCATCGCACGGAACAGATTGTCCTCGGCAGCGCCGTTCGATTCACGGAGCTTTTTCAGCGTTTTGTAGAGACCGCCGTGATTTTCTGCGATGCTCTGGTCGTTGTCATTGACGATGATGATGAGGTTCTTGTCATACTCTCCGGCATAGTCAAGCGCTTCGAGCGCTTCGCCGCCGGACAGGGAACCGTCACCGATGAGGGCAATGATGTTCTCGCTGCGCCCGTTCAGGTCACGCCCCTTTGCAAGACCAAGCGCAAGCGAAACGGAAGTCGAGGTGTGGCCGACAATGAACATATCATGCTCGCTTTCCTTCGGATTGGTGTAGCCCGTCACATCACCAAAATGTGCCTCGTCCAGGAAGGCTTCCTTTCTGCCGGTCAGGATCTTGTGCGGATAGCACTGGTGGGATACGTCAAAGACGATCTTGTCCTTCGGAGAGTCGAAAACATAGTGGAACGCCACCGTCAGCTCCACAACGCCGAGGTTCGGTCCCTGGTGACCGCCGGCTTTGCTGATCTTGTTGATGAGTGCGGCTCTTGTCTCGTCCGCAAGTGTCCGAAGCTGGGATACCTCCAGCTTTTTGATATCGGCAGGGCTGTTGATCTTTTCTAAGTACATAGCTTTATCCTCCTTTTTTATAGGCTCAACCATTCTCTGACAGTGTCCTGTGTCAGATGATTGCCGTCAATGCTTTTGTGAACAGTTCCGCTGCACAGCTTCTTCACATCGTCCGTGCCGACAGGACCGCTTCCGCCGTGGGTGTTGAACAGATACACGTTCTTGCCGGTCAGGTCGTACTGCTCCAGAAAGCGCAGCACGATCATTGGGCAGGTATACCACCATGCCGGATAGCCGATCACGATGTCTGTGTACTGTGACAGATCGGCAATGCCGCCTGCAAAGGCAGGATGCACATTTCTGTCACGCTCCTTCTTCGCCTGTGCCGCACAGATGGGGTAGATCTTGGAATACGCCTTTTCCGGTTTCAGTTCAAACAGATCACCGCCCGTTGTCTCTGCGATCATTTTGGCGGCTTTTCTGGTGTGTCCGCCCCATGAAAAGAATACGGTCAGGAAGTTTCGTTCCGGCATAGTATACCTCCGCTTCGGTATTGATTTTGATACTGGTTTGTGTTATAATGGAAACAGATTTCCTGTTACAAGTATAGTATACCACAAGATTCCGGAAATGTACAATGCCGAAATCGGATACTGCTATAAACGAAACTGATACTGAGGAGTGAGATGAATGATGGAATTATATCTTCTGCGGCAGCTTGCTGCATTCAAAGCATACGGCACGCTGTCCGAAGCTGCCGAACGGCTGTATCTTTCGCAGCCGGCACTGAGCCGGAACATGAGAAAGCTGGAGGAGGAGATCGGTGTACCGCTGTTTGTGCGCAGCCGCAATAAGCTGGAGCTGAACGAAAACGGATCGCTGACCGCCGAGCTTGCAGAGAAGGCTTTGTCTGAGATCGACAGCATTGCCAAGCAAGTGCGGGACTTTGACCGCAGCCGCAGGACGATCTCGCTCGGCGTCTGTGCGCCTGCACCGATCTGGAAGCTCACGCCGCTGCTGTCACAATTATTCCCGACAATGACGATTCAGACAGAGATCACAGAGGAAACGGAGCTGCTCGAAGGCTTGTATAACGGACAATACCAGCTCATTGTGCTGCATTTTCAGCCGGACGATCCGCACTTCATCAGCCACGCCTGCGGAACGGAAAAGCTGTTTTTCTCGCTGCCGCCGACGCACCGGCTTGCAAAAGAGCCGGCACTGTCCTTTTCCGACCTTGACGGGGAGAATTTCCTGCTGATGTCAGAGATCGGATTCTGGCATGATATGACGGTCAGAAAGATGCCGCATTCCCGGTTTCTGATCCAGCACGACCGTTTCACGTTCGATGAGATCGTCAATGCCTCCGTTCTGCCGTCATTCAGCACGGATACGGCGAATGCGTTTTTCGCAAGCACCTCCGACCGTGTCGAAATTCCGATCACGGACGAGGAAGCAGAGGTCAGATATTTTCTTGTGTGCCTGAAGAAACAGGAGGAGCAGTTCGAGCAGGTGTTTGGGGTGTTATAAGGAGCGGAATGGAGCGAGGAACACAGCCTGCACCGTTGATGCCACTTGCAAAGTTCAAAGCAATGCATCGTTTCTTATATTTTAAAATCCCGACTTGCACATGGTACCTAATAAACAAGAAAATGGCTATTTTACGTTGCCTACTATACTAAAAACCGTCAATTCGGG
>CACXGK010000115.1 GCA_902767115.1 uncultured Ruminococcus sp. | reverse complement strand
AGGTACTCGGTCCAGCCTTTCCCTTTGCTGACTTAATTGTAACACATATTCTGCTCCATTTTCCATGACGCCAGCCGGGAATTTTTTTGTAAAAAAATAGAGCCGCCCATCTTCTGATTTCATCCCCCTTAGGGTAGACACACTAAATAACAAAAGTGTGAAACTCTAGGGGGGTTATTATTATGTCGAGAAGAAGAAAACTACCAGGTGAAAAACGGATGGCTGAGGTACAAGAATACCCAAATGGAGAAGGCGGTTATCATACATCAGGACGTACAGACGATCCCCACGGTTGAATGCAACAAAACATAACCAAATATGTCAGATCCTGTTATCTTTGGTTGGTTGACGAATACGCAACTATATGTTACAATATTCATAGAAATCACACAAGGAGGTCAAAGCTATGGAGATCGTAACACTCGACGGCATCTGCAAAAGCTATCCGGCATTCCGGCTGAACAATGTCTCGTTTTCGCTGGAATGCGGGAGGATCACCGGCTTTATCGGACGCAACGGCGCGGGAAAAACCACCACCATCAAGTCCATGCTCAATCTCATCCACACGGACAGCGGAGAGATCCGTTATTTCGGATTGCCGCTGATCGGGCATGAAACGGAGATCAAGCAGCGGATCGGCTATTCGACCGGAACGGTCAGCTGGTATCCGCGCAAGACCATCCGGCAGATCATTGACGTGACCCGGCGATTCTACCCGAACTGGGACGACAACGCCTGCCGTCACTACATGGAGCTGTTCTCACTGGATGAGCGCAAAAAGCCGATGGAGCTGTCCGAAGGCATGAAGGTGAAATGCAACCTGCTGTTTGCGCTGTCACACGGTGCGGAAGTCCTGATCCTTGACGAACCGACAAGCGGACTTGACCCGTTCTCACGCGATGAATTGCTGGAGCTGTTTATGAAACTGAAAGAAAACGGCGTGACGATCCTGTTTTCGACACATATCACATCCGATCTGGAGCGCTGTGCGGATAACATCATCTATATCAGTCACGGGGAGATTCAAGCGGACTGCCCCAAAACGGATTTCATGCAGAATTACGGAAAACCGGACGAAACACTGGAGGAAATCTTTCTGCGGCTGGAACGGGAGGCGAGAGCATGAAGGCTTTATTGCAAAAAGAGATGCGCCTGAGCGCATCGGTTCTGTCCTATTGTTTCCTTGCGGCTGCGGTCATGACATTGTTCCCCGGATACCCGATCCTCTGCGGTGCGTTTTTCGTCACGCTAGGCATTTTCCACAGCTTTCAGAATGCACGGGAAGCCAATGACATCGTGTATTCTGCATTGCTGCCCATTGCCAAAACGGATGTCGTCAAGGGAAAATATCTGTTTTCCGTGATGATCGAATCGGCGGCATTCCTCCTCATGGCACTGCTGACACTCCTGCGCATGACGGTTCTGGCGGATGCGCAGCCTTACCGGGCGAATGCTCTGATGAACGCAAATCCGTTCTTCCTCGGCATGACACTTGTCATCTTCGGACTGTTCAATCTGATCTTCATCGGCGGATTCTTCAAAACCGCCTACAAGCTGTCTCCGTTCGTGCCCTACATCATCGCCGCATTCCTGACGATCGGTGCAGCGGAAGCGGCGCATCACATTCCAGGGTTTGGGGCTTGCAATGCGTTTGGTTTTGAACATTTTCCGCTGCAAATCACCCTGCTGCTGGGCGGTCTGGTGCTTTACATCGTGCTGACAGGCGTGTCCTACAAAATCGCGTGTGCAAGATTTGAGAAAATTGATCTGTAATGGAGGTACGGTATGCTGAAAGACAATCTCATCATGCTCCGGAAGCTGCATGGCTACTCGCAGGAGCAGATCGCTGAAAAGATCGGGATCTCCCGTCAGGCATATGCCAAATGGGAACGCGGTCTGACCATTCCGGACATTGAAAAGGCGGCGGCACTCGCCAAAGTTTACGGTATCACCATTGACGGACTGATGAAAACCGAAACGATAGACGGCATCGGGATGCTTCCGCCTGCACCGCCGGGAAAACACATCTGGGGAACTGTCACGATCGGTGACCGCGGACAGATCGTGATTCCCAAATCTGCACGGGATGAATTTGACCTGAAAGGCGGTGACAGGCTGATCGTTGCAAGCGATGAGGTCGGAATTGCACTGTTTCCGACGAGTTTCTTTGAGGATAAAATGCAGCAATTCATGGGACTGCTCACAGAAAAGCCAGAGTGAGAATCCCCTTGCTGCAATTTTGGAAAAAGGTTTTTATCATTCTGGAGTGGGAGAGTGCCCTTTACTGACAACAAAAGCAGCCTGCACAAATTGCGCAGACTGCTTTTTGTTCTCTACATAGAATTATTTTGTTTTTGTGCCGGCTGCTTGACAGGGGGCATTGCGGCTCACTATATTATTTAATTGGCGGAGCGGGATAATCCTTCAGAATAGTATCATACAGTTCTCGAACAAATAATTCCTTTTTGCTGCTCCATTCAAACTCGGGCTCTAATAATTCGCTGAGGTTATATTCTTCATCTATGAATTTGCACATTTCTGGCAATGTCAGCGATGATAGAAGCTCGTTAATATCTGAACGCAGGCTAAGTCTATGCTTGATTGTCGTTTTTAATTGAAGTAACTCT
>CACXGK010000114.1 GCA_902767115.1 uncultured Ruminococcus sp. | reverse complement strand
GCGTATAAACGGAGCGCTTTGCGGCGCTATGCGCCGCCCGCCGTCAAAGACGGCGGATTGCAAATCGTTATTCCGATTTGCAATAGTGCGTAGTATAAAAAAACGTGTCATGCACTCGTGTGAATGCATGACACGTTTTTGGTTCAGAAATCGCCCAAATTAAAGCGCAGCCTTGATCGCAGCCAGCAGCTCGTTATAGGTCTCGTAAGCCGGAAGCTCCGGATGGTCAGCCTTGATCTGCTCCGTGCTCTTGAACAGGAAGCCAGCCTTGGAAGCCTGGATCATACCGAGGTCATTGTAGCTATCGCCGGATGCGATGGTCTGGAAACCGCAGGACTGCAGTGCCTTGACAGTTGTGTACTTGGACTTCTCGCAGCGCATACGATAGCCGGTGATATCGCCGTTCTCCGCAACCTCCAGCGTATTGCAGAAGATGGTCGGCCAGCCTAATTTCTTCATCAGCGGCTGTGCAAACTGTGTAAAGGTATCCGAGAGGATGATCACCTGGCAGCAGGAACGCAGCTCGTCCAGGAATTCCTTTGCGCCCGGCATCGGATCGATCTTGGCGATGGTCTCCTGGATCTGCTTCAGACCCAGACCGTGCTCCTTCAGGATTGCAAGACGGTACTTCATCAGCTTGTCGTAATCCGGCTCGTCACGGGTGGTCTTGCGCAGCTCCGGGATACCGCTTGCGTCAGCAAATGCGATCCAGATCTCAGGAACGAGTACGCCTTCGAGGTCGAGGCAGGTGATGTTCATGTCAGCCATGGTAATATTCCTCCAGTAATGATTTTAGGTTCATGCGGAAAAATCCGCCGTTTCTTATTATACTACAAAACCGCACGTTTGTAAAGTGCTTTCACAGGCAAACTTTGTTTTCGCAAGTCTGCACAGCCGTTTGCTGTGATGCCTTCTGTTGCCTTACGCAACCGGAACGCCCTCAGCCGGCACATCCGTGGGGACGTCTGTAGGAGCTTCTGTCGGGACTTCTGTGCTCTCCGCCGGAGCAGTCTCCTCCACGGCACCGCCCACGAGCGCCACAGGCTCCTCCAGCACATTATAGCCCTGTGCGGTGTAGCGGTCAACGGTATACCAGTCGCAGGTGCTGATGTGGTCGTCCTGCACGTCATACAGATGAATGGCGATGGTCTCATCGAGATTGATCAGGGCATCTGCCATTGCAGGGCGGTAGTTGTTCTTCGCCTGGTAGTAGTCCAGTGCCAGAGCGCAGAGCTGGTCGCTGGAGTAGAATTGCAGGTCAACAGCGCCGTTATCACGCAGGAAGGTAAACAGCTCGGACTTTCCGTCTGCCCACTTGACCGCAAGCTCATTGGCATCCGTCCAATAGATGGACGCTTTGCTCTGGTCATCGGGACCGCCGAAATGGAACACACCCTCGGTATCTGTCAGCTCACAGGTGAATCCCACGCCCATACCGGTCTGCTGGTCAACGACCTTGCCGTTGTGATCATCGTAGAACAGAAAGTAGCGCTCGGTGTCGCTGGAAATGTCCTTTGCCAGCCAGACCGCAGATCGGAAGCTGTACTCACTGGCATTGGCAACAAGGTCATTATCCGGCACCAGATCATCCGAATAGCTGTCAGCGATCTTGTCAGCCTCGTTATCATCAAGCGGTACGATGGTCTCAAACTCCTCATCCGGCAGGCTGTCTGTTTCCCCGCTCTCCGAAGTCTCCTCGATATTAAAATGAAAGCCGTCCTCCGGCTGCTTGCTGCACGCACAGCAAAGCAGTGCTGTCACGCCTGCCAACAGCAGCGCCAGGCGTCTTGCCATTGTTTTCATAGATCAATCCTCCATCCGAAAACTGCCGCTCCATGCGGCAATACCTGCAATCATTATAGCCTAAATACAGCGAAATGTCAATGATTTGCGTCCCGATTTGTCAAAGGGGCAAAAATCTGCCTGCTGAAACCGCAAAGAAATGATGAATATGCCGGGTAGCGCTTCTCACTCCTGCCCCAAAATAGCAGCCCCCTCCCCCGTAAAGGGAGAGAGGGCTTTAGGGTGGAAACGGCTATAGTGCCGCCCTATATCATCCAATGCTGTTGACCGTGCCAAAGAATACCGGAAGATCAGTGTCGGTATCCACGATCATGTACACGAACGGACGGTCGAGGGTGACGTGCTTGGGCTCCTCCGTCATCATTTCTGCTCCGTCACACATTTCCACGACAGTTGCAGCGCCGGCACGGGTACCCTGCGGTGTGACCTCGATGTGGGTCTTGTGGAGGACTCTGCCTATGAACAGTCCCAGAGGGCTGTCGGTCATGCCGGAGAAATCCGCCTGCTCATCATCAAACGCTGTTGGCATTCCCATCGCTTTCAGCGGCTCATTCAGCTCCTTGCTGTAGTCATACGAAAATTCCGGGAGCGCCGTATACACTGTGACATCCTCCGGCTCGCTGAGCATCTCACGCAGTCCCTTGGCGGTGAGGGTATCGAGATATTCCTCGGTCGTCATGCCCTGCTCCGGCAGCAGCGCCGCAAAGGCGTAGCGGTAATCCGTGTAGTACTGCATAAAGCCCGTCGCATGGGCATCCGAAAGGTACTGGTGGAATTCGCCGTGCATCATCTGGACGTCCTGCTTTTTGCCGTCAGCGGCGGTAAATGTGCCGTCCCCGATCTGGTCGGCTGTGTACTTATCCGCCCACTCGGCATCAAATGCCACGGCATTGACCAGGTACAGCTCTGCATCCGCCGGGATGTAGTCGAGGATCGACGGGATCATGTGGTCGGTATTCTCGTCCACCCAGTTATTGATATCCTCCAGTGTCTGGTCGTCAAACGGCGCAGAAAAGGCATCAGCGGCGTAGTAATCGGCATTGGTCTGGAGAAAGTCCTCACGCACCGGATAGCCGTTTCTCACCCAGATGGAGTTGGCGGTGGAGAGCTTGATGGAGGGGCTGTACGGGGCGGAATCCCGGAATGCATAAAACGCCGGATTGAGCGCCTCCATGCTGCCGCCGAGGACGGACTCCATTTCGGAGCGAGTCTTCCCCTTGGCGCCGTTGGCAGTCATGCCGAGTGCCTGCGATACGGAATAGGGCGAAACGAGGACGTTTTCACCAGGCTCCTTTGCGGCAGTCAGGCGCAGGAGATCGAGTGCGAAATCTGTCTGCCCAAGCAGAATATCCGAATTGAGGGTGCTGGTCTGCACGGGATGCGGCGCATATCCTGCCGAGAGCTTCTGCGTGGACGAGAGCTTGTCCAGTCGGAACGTGCCAAAGAACACCAGGCGTTCGAGCAGCGACAGGTCAAAGATATCCACCTCACCGTCACCGTTGAGGTCGGTCATCATGGCGATCTCACGGTCATTCGGCTGCAAATAATCCTCTGCCGGCATTTCGATCAGAACTTCGATCGCTCCGATCAGGTATTTATGCATCCGGACAACATCGAGCAGATCGGTCTTGTGGTCGCAGTTGATGTCGCCGGTGCTGTACAGCGGCAGAGAGCAGATAGGTTCGGTCATCTCCTCCGCAAAGGACGGCAGCGCTGTACCAAGCAGCGATCCTCCTGCCACGCAGAGTCCGAGTGCGGCGGCTGTGATACGTTTCCAAAGTTTCATAGAAATTCCCTCCTTCATGTGTTGGTGAATGGTCTTGATGATTTCATTCTACTCTATATAACGAAGAAGGGCAAGGGTTTTTGCGGATTTTAATTGTAAATATTTTGTGAACAAAAGCCTGTCTCCTTATGAAGACAGGCTTGCATCGTTATGCTTGGATCAGATCATACATGGTACTGCGCAGCAGACTCAGGTCGCCCTGCGCCGCCTGGATGGCTGCGATCATCAGCAAGTCCCGATCACAGTCCGCAAAGCTGATATCGAACCCGGCGTGCCGCACGAGCAGCGTCAGGAACAGGCGCTCCGTTCTGCCGTTCCCCTCCCGGAAGGGATGCAGCATATTGAGGTCATGGTAGAGCTCCGAGAGCGCATCCGCAAAGGCATCCTTCTCCAGACCGCACAGATAATCCTGCGCCCGCAGCCGTGCAAACAGCCGTTCGCCCAGCGGCTCGATGTCCTTCGCCGGGTAAAAGCTCGTCCCCTTCTTGGCAAGGTCGATATCCCGGACGGTGCCTGCCCAGTCGTACAGCTCGGAAAACAGCATCCGGTGCAGGTCGAGATAATACAAAAAATCGACCGCAGCAAACGGCAGCTCCCGTTCGGCGATCGTACTTTTCAGCAGGACGATCTGTCGCTCCACCCGGTCAAGCTCCGCCTGGTCGGTCAGACCCAGCCGGTTGATGAGAACCGTGGTGCCGGGGTAACAGTATTTCGGTGTCCCCTGCACAGAATAAACGCCCATATTCAGCAAACCTCCGGTTCCCGGAGCACACGCTCCAGAAAAACCTGATAGCTGATCTCACCGCCAAGACACGCCCTGACAAGCTCGATCTCGTCCGGCTCGAACCGGTATCCCTCCATCTCCGCAGAGGCGATCTCATTGCGGAGTGCGGTTTCCGCTGTTACAGACTGCTGCATGAGCATACCCTCTCTTTCCTGCGTGATCGTTTGGATAAAACAAAAGGCGCCCTCACCGAAGTGGGGCACCATTGGAGGCGCCAGCCGGATTTGAACCGGCGATCATGGTGTTGCAGACCAACGCCTTACCACTTGGCTATAGCGCCATATTTGGAGCGGAT
>CACXGK010000113.1 GCA_902767115.1 uncultured Ruminococcus sp. | reverse complement strand
TATTTCTTTGGTTCGGAGGATGAAGAAATTGACCTCTCAGGCATTTCGGAATTAGAGCCGCAGCGATTGGGTTGCAAATGAGATCCTCATGCACTTCCGTGCGAGAAAGAAGCATCTGTCCGACATCTCCATGAACGAGCCTGCCATGACGGACAAAGACGGCAATGCGCTCACTCTGATGGACACGTTGGAGGACGGGACAGATCTGATCGAGCAGGTGGAGCTTTCGATCCACCGGCGCCAGCTCTACCACTTCCTGCAGGAATGCCTGGACAGCCGGGAGCTTGAGATCCTCACGCTCCGCTACGGGCTCTACGGCTGTGCGCCGCACACGCAGATGGAGGTGGCTGACCGGCTCGGCATCTCCCGGTCGTATGTCTCACGCCTTGAAAAGAAAGCCCTCGCCAAGCTCCGGGAACAGTACGAATTGTCCGTATTTTAATGCCAATCTCTTATGCTATTTTCTAAGCCGGCTCGCCGCAGAACTTTGATCAGTTCTGCGGCTTTTTACTATTTCACATGATTTTCTCATATCTATCACATTTCTATCACGTACTATCTGTATAATGCAGATATCAACTATTTGTATATCAAATTTGCGGAAACTAAATAGAATTGAATCCTCTTCTTTATCAAAACTATTTCATTTTGCTAATTTCCATAGAGTTTATATCCTGTTTAATCCTTGCATTTGATTACAAATTGTATATTCCATCAACCGAATTAGTGGAACACCAACATCTGAGGAGGAACATCCATGAAAATCACAACCTTCAATCCCATGATCATCTCCCCCCACGCAGAGGAGCTCGTCAAAGTCTTTGAGGCGCTCGGATTTGAGCAGCGTCATCATAAGACCGGCATCAACGACGGCACGGCTTCCAGCACCCGCATGACTGACCCCAACGGTTTCCATGTCGATGTGACAAGTGCTCCTGTACCGCAGGATATGCCGAGCATCCGCATGAATGTGGATAATTTCGAGGAAGCGTATGAGCTGCTGAAGGCACACGGCTTCAAAAATGCGCAGGGCGACAAGATCACAGATACTGGCACATCCCACTCTGCAATGATGATTTCCCCCTCCGGCTTTACCATCACGGTTGCACAGCACATCAAGTGATGGATCTGCGATCCATATAAAATATACTACTAAAATTCAAAGGAGTTGCTATTATGAAAATCACCACCTTCGACCCGATGATCCTGACCTCCAAGCCGAATGATGTCATTTCGGTCTTTGAAGCGCTGGGATTTGAAAAAACACATACCCCCTTCGTTTCGACCGAAAATGCCGATGTGCTCGATACCCGTATGGAGAATCCCGATCACTTCCATGTGGATGTGTCGGATATCCAGCAGCTTCCGCAGGATCAGATTTTCATCCGCATGAACGTGGATAATTACGATGAAGCTTACCGCATCCTGACCGAGCACGGTTTCAAGAACACACGAGGCGATGGCTCTGTGGATACATCGAGTTCCAAGGCGGCTGTAATGGTTTCTCCTTCTGGCTTTACCATTGCGCTGGTACATCATATCAAGAAGTAAAAAGGAGCTATTATTATGAAAATCACCACATTTGATCCCATGATCCTGACGCCCAGACACGACGAAACTGTCGCACTTTTCGAGGCACTCGGATTCCAAAAGACACACAACCCCTCCACCACTACCGAAGAAGGCGATATCGCCTGCACACGTATGAAGAACCCCGACGGCTTCCATGTGGACATCGCAGATATGAAGCATATCGACCGGGATGTCACATATATCCGCATGAATGTCGATGATTTCGAGGAAGCTTACAAGATCCTGACTGAGCATGGATTCAAGAATACCAGAGGCGATGAGACCCTGGGCACCGGCTCCGCTGCGGAAGCTACCATGGTATCCCCGTCTGGATTCCGTATTGCTCTCATCAAGCATTTCAGAAAGTAACTTCAACTGCTATTGAGGAAGCATATGATTTCCTGACAGAGCGTGGCTTTGTCAATGCCAGCGGTCACATCGTGGAATCTCCCACCTCCAGGTCCGCCTGCATGATCTCCCCCTCCGGCTTCGGCTTTGATCTTTGCCATCACATCAAGAAATAAACTCGCATTCCATTTCTCCAACATTCCAAAGCAGCCTGTCCGGTACGTATTTCATCGGGCAGGCTGTTTCAAACGAATCTCACAAAAAGGAAGGTAAAAAAATATGATGAATCTATTAGAAGAAGCGATCGTGTATTCCACGATCATGTACCAGGGAAAGGTACGGAAGATCAAGAATACACCATTCATCCTGCATCCGTTGGAGGTTGCACAGATCCTTTCCACCATGACGGATGACTTCGAGATCATCGCAGCCGGTGTTCTGCATGATGTCGTGGAGGATACCGATGGTACCCTGGGTGAGATCCGCAAACGCTTCGGTGAGCGTGTCGCAATGCTTGTGGACTCCGAAACAGAGAGCGAGTTCCCGGACGAAAGCAAGGCAGACTCCTGGTTCAAGCGCAAGGAATACGCCCTCGAAAAGCTCCGCAACAGCACGGATATCGGCGTCAAGATGCTTTGGCTGGCGGACAAGCTCTCCAACCTGCGCTCGCTTGCCAGAAGTTACGGCGAGGTCGGTGAAAAGCTCTGGGAGAATCTCCACCAGAAAGACCCTGCCATGCAGCTCCGCTACTACAAGGCGATTGCTGAGCACACCGAAATGGATCTGAATAAGACCGGTGTCTATAAGGAATATATCGACCGTATCAACTACATCTGGCCCGGTACCTTCGATTCGTCCAAGGCGAAGTATAAGAAATACCGTGAGGTCTCTGTCGATCACTGTGAGCGCATCGGCAAGGGCGCCAAGTCCGATGTGTACCGTTACGACGACGAGCTCATCATCAAGGTCTACAACTCCAAGAACACCTACAAGGACGTGGAGCAGGAGATCGGCATGACCCGAACCGCCTTCGTCATGGGACTGCCCACAGCGATCTCGTTTGGTATCGTGGCGGTCGGCTCCCGGTATGGTGCGATGTTCGAGCTGATCGACGCCAAGACCATTTCCGAGCTCATTGCCAAGAATCCAGAGCATATCGAGTATTACGCCGGCGTCATGGCTGACCTTGCATTGCAGATCCACGGCACCGAGCAGGAGGATGAAGCCCTGTTCCCGGATGCCTCTGCACAGCTTCAGGGCTGGGTGGAGCGTGCCTTCATCGACGAGGACGAAGCCCTTGCCAGCCGCATCATGGAGCTTGTGCAGGCGATCCCGCCGACGACCCATCTGGTTCACGGCGACTTCCACACGGGCAATGTGTTCCTCTCCAACGGCGAGCCGATGTTCATTGACGTGGACAGAATGTCCGCCGGCAATGCCATTCTCGATGTCAGCAGCGTGTACCTGTTCTACGTGGGATACGGCGATCTGGATCCTGCCAAGATCGAGGACTTCATGGGCTTTAGCAGCGAAACGGCAAGGCAGTTTTATCATGTCTTTATCCGCCGCTATCTCCAGACCGATGACGAAGCCCTGATCGACAGCGTCACCCGGAAGGCAGCGCTGCTTGCATCCGTCCGCCTGATCGGACAGCTCAAAAAGCACGGCGCCCTCTCCGAAAAGGACCGCAGCGCCGTTGACAGCCTGCTCCAGAAGATCCGTGACCTGTCTGCAACCGTTGACAGCCTTGCGATCTGATCTTTCAAATGCAAAACGCCATACCGGTTGGTTCCGGTATGGCGTTTGTTTGGCTGTATGGGTCATTTGGTGCCGGTGATGCGTGCCTTGGCAGCATCGACAGTCTCGCCCTCCTTGGCAAGGAACCGATCCACAAAGCCATCCTCGATCTTCCTGTAACCGCCGACCACAGCGCCCTCCACGGACTTGTATCCGCCGACAACGGTCTCCTCTACGGTCTTGTAGCCCTTCACAACTGCCTTTGCGATCTTCTCATTGGTGTCTGCAAGCTTTCTCATATCCATTACCTCCTGTGTGTTCCAAGCGCCCTCTGCGCTTTCGTTGTATGTATGATACCACGGTTTTATTGCAGTTGTGTTTGGGTTTTGTTGCAGTTATGTTAAAGCCTAAAAAAATCCCGGACTGCGCCAGATGCTGCGCTGCCCGGTCAAAACAGTGGCTATAAAGGGGTACTTGGAATTGAATGCTGCCAGCCGGAGAAACTGGCTGTGTGCTTTTGGGAAGCCATTTCGTGCATCTGCCGGCTTTCCTTGGCTCCATTCTATTATACCCCAAAGCCCTGCCGCATACAATGCACTTTCGCACCAAAAGACTGACATTTCCCATCATTTTACAAAAGGGCATAAAAAAAGAAAGACCGCATTGCGATCTTTCCTCTTTCAACTTCTGGTTGGGGTGGAGGGATTCGAACCCCCGGGTGACGGAGTCAGAGTCCGTTGCCTTACCGCTTGGCGACACCCCAGTTTCTCAGTTGTTCTGTCGTCCTCTCTCCTGACGACTTATTTATTATACCACACCTTTCCGGATTTGTCAAGCTTTTTTTCAAAAAAAATTTATTTTTTTCATAATCACAAGAAATCCCCGGAATCCTGCCAAAAACAGAGATCCGGGGATTGTGATGCCATATCAGCCGACCAAACCGGAACGCTCGATACCTTCCGTAAAGTACTTTTGCAGGAAGATATACATGATGAGCAGAGGCAGAACTGCCAGGAGACAGCCGGCCTCCATCCAGAGGATCTGCTCACGGGGAGAGACCTCTACCGTTGCGCTGTTGAACAGAACCAGCGACAGACGGGTGTTCAGGTTTTTCAGCATGAGGGCGATGGTATTGTTCTTGGTGAAGAACGTGGACGAAACGTAGAAATCATTCCAGTACCATACCACCGAGAACAGGAATACCGTCAGGAACGAGCTGCCTGCGTTCGGGATCATGACCTGCACAAATGTGCGGAACGGTCCGCAGCCGTCCAGGTATGCCGCATCCTCCAGCTCCTTCGGGAGCCCCTTGAAAAACTGGCGGAAAATGAAGATCATCAGACCGGCACGGATACCGTTTGCCATGAGTGCCGGGAGATACATCGTCAGGGGCGTGTCGATGAGGTTGAATTTGGCACCAAGCGCCGGGCTGAGCTTCTCGATCAGCGGCTGGAGTCCCAGGCAGTAACGAAATTCCATATACTGCGGAATGGCGATGATCTGGCTCGGTACCAAAATCTGCATCAGCACCAGACCGAACAGCAGATTCTTGCCCTTGAAGCGGAATCTCGCAAAGCCGTAGCCCGTGATCGCACACGTCACGACCTGCACGAGCGAACAGCCGATGTTCAGCAGCAGCGTATTGGTCAGCGTACTGCCAAAGTCCATCGCCTGCCAGGTCTGCTGGAGAATTTTCAGCGTGAAATGTCTTGGGATCCACATGACCGTCGGGTCGTTCATATCCTCCTGCGCACGGAATGCACAGGACAGCATATAGATCAGTGGATACAGAATGATAAAGCACAGTCCGAACAAAATCAGGAATCTCGACACCGGCCAGACCTTTTCGATCAGTTCCTTGCGGCGCAGATAAGCGATCTCCTTCTCATTCATATTGCGCATATGGATCTTTTTGATCTCTTTCTTGGAGAGACCGCCGCCGACCAGCGTTCCGTCCGATGCGATGACCGGTTTTTCTTTTGCCATAGCGTTGTCCCTCCTTTAGTCTACTTCGTAGTAAATGAACTTGTTCATAACGAGCGTGATGAGTCCCACGGCTGCCAGCACGATTGCAAAATAGATCCATGCCATTGCCGCCGCCCAGCCGTACTGCCAGTCGCTCTGCATATCGAGCACTCGTCCCATGACGAGGTTATCCGGTGCGGTAAAGCTGTCGATGACCGTAAAGATCAGGCACGCCAGGATCATGGGCGATACATAGGGCAGCGTGATCTTCCAGAAATACTCCCATGCCGTTGCGCCCTCCATCTGGGCGGCTTCCTTGGCGGAAACCGGGATGTTCTGGAGTGCAGCGAGGAAGATCAAAATCTGGATGCCGGCATTCCACACGATACCAAAGATATTGTTGGAAACCGTTTCGACCATCATCTGCATCTTGTCCGAAATGCCGTAAATACCAAGGAACTGAAACAGCTCACCCGTCAGGTCGGTCGAGAACATGGTCGAGAACTGTCCTGCGCTTGCGGCACCGGACTTGGAGATGTCGCCGTTGATGATGTTATACACGGGACCTGTCGCAATGATGACCGGCAGGAAGAATACCGCACGGGCAAAGACACGTCCCCGGAACTTCTGGTTCAGGATCACGGCGATAAAGAGCGAGAAGATCAGGATCAGCGGCGTTTTCCACAGCGTTTCCACGAGTACGCTCAGCAGGTATTTGGAATAGTTCTGGTCACCGGTGAACACGTAAATGTAGTTGTCCAGTCCCACCCAGGTACCCTGCATACCGCCGGCTTCCGGCTTGACCTCCATGAAGGAGTAGCGCAGGGATTCGAGCAGGGGGTACACAAACCAGATCAGTGTACCGACCAGCCATAATGCGATGAAGCCATAGCCATAGAGTCCTTTGCGGCGCTCATAGGGCATCTTGATGAGCTTCTTTTCTTTTTTTGTATCAGCCATTTTGCCCATCACTCCCCTTTCCGTAACTTGACAAGATCATAGGTCTTGCCGTTTGCCTGGATGGTCTTGGCGTCGTAATCGACCTCAATGACGGTTCCGTCTGCATAGGTCGTCACGGATGTGTGATCCGCAAGTGTGAAGTCCACGATCATCTGGTCACTCACGCCGGAGAGGATCTCCTCGTAGAGCTGATACTCAGACGCCGCTGTGTCGATCCAGAAGGCATAATGCGAGTAGAAATAGCTGTCGAGATTGGTATCCTTCAGATCGCTGGCTTGTGCGTAGATCATGTCATACGCCGGATCACAGCCATAGGCAATGCACGTCAGGAAGGTCTGGTCGCTGTCCGCACTGGCATTGATGGGCGTACCGGAGTACGGGATCACGCCGTGCAGCACGAGCTGATAGAACGGGATGTCCTCATCGAACACGTCAAAGCCGCTCGATTGCAGCGGTGCCTGACCGATGCGGTCGGCATAGGGAAATGCATAGGCAGCGCAGGGGTCTGCGTACAGGGACAATTCCTGGCTTGCCAGATCCTCGCAGCAGCTCTGGAGGGTGGTCTCAGTATCGCCACGTCCCATGTTCTGCTTGCCGTAGTCGCCCCAGAGGGTGGAGGTCAGCTCGCCGAGCGAAATACCGTTCAGTCCCTGGCTGACATAGCGTCCGCCAAGCTTCTGGTACAGCTCCTGGAACACGCCCGGAGACAGGAGCGAACGTGCCTTCTGGTTGGTATCCTGCACACCGTAGGACAGCGTGTAGGGGTACTGACGGGAGTACGCATTGGAAATGCGGATGGCGGTATCGAAGAAGCTGTAATAGCCGTTGCCGTTGCTGAACGTCACGTTATGTACCGCCGGGTAGAACTCGATGTCCTTTTCCGCCAGGAACTTGGTCAGTGCCTTGAAATCGCTCTGACCGCCGAGAACGCCTGCGGGCTTGGCAGTATCATCGACCTGCCGGGAAATGCCCTGGTTCGTCCACTGATGATAGGTCACGACCATATCCGAAACGCCTGCATCCTCAAGCTGCTGCACGATCTCCTGTGCTTCGGAGAAGGTGGTCATAGCGGTCTTGCGGTTGACCGGGAAGCCCAGGATACTGCGCTTCTTCATCGCACCGCCGTAGAAGGACAGTGCCATAGCGGAGGAGTCCTCCGATGCTTTCACGCTCACTCCGCCGTCGTCGAGGAGATACTGCCGGTAGGTATCGGCGATGTCCACATAGCTTGCATCCTCCCGGAAGGTCGGATAATAGCGCACGCCGATCTCCTTCTGCTTGATCTCGCCGGGTTCAAAGACGGTCAGGTTGCCGTAGTCGCCTGCCATATAGAACGTATCCGAGCCACGGAGCTGGAAATTCCAGGAACACAGGTTATAGCTTGAAAGGGACTGACCGCTGACGCTGGCACGCAGCGTTGCGATGGCATCGCCCTCGTCGGCGATCACGGTCATGGCATTGCCGTCCTCACGGACGATACCATAAACCGGCATCAGAACGGTTTCCGTCACCGGCGGCTTGGAGGTAGGGCTCATGGTGAGGTCTCTGCCGTAGACGGGGGCAGAATAGCTCTTGGAGGTCTCCTTGCCATTGTTGAAGCGAATGAGAGAGCCGCAGCCGTCCGGGATCACGAAATAACCGTCCTCATCGGAACCAGCCGCACCAAAGCTGCCGAGCATCGTCAGCTGTGTGGTGACCATGCCCTGCTCTGCCTTGGACTCCTTGATGGCGGTGGTATCAACAGAGGCACGCAGATAGCCGTCCTCCAGTGTATACTCGATCGGAATGGTCACGCCGCATTTATCAAAATCATACGTCACCGTGATGCCGTTCTTGTTCTCCTTGATCTTGAGATCAGCGGCATTCCGGGAGCGCAGATTGGACACGCCACGGGTCGAGCTGTCGCCGTAGGTCAGAACGGCAGAGGACTGCAGGTCAGTCACGAGGAGCTTGGTGGCTCTGGTATCACGGTTGCAGCCAATGGGGGAAGACCACCAGATATAGCCGTTCTCCTTGTTTTCGAGACCGATCATGGCGGTATCCTCGTCATAGTAGAGCTTGAGGGTGTCGTTCTCGCAGGCGTACTTGACGCAGTACTTGACCTGTTCACCCTCCTCGCCGAGCAGCGCAAAATAGCTCTCGTCATCCGAACGGTAGAGCCATTCGCCGTTGGCGGGGTGCTGGTACACCCGCTTCATCTCGGCACGGATCTCCTCATAGTCGGTGCTGTAATATTCGAGTGTTTCCTTGTCCTTTGTCAGGAACAGGTACTCGCTGTCGAGTGTCGAAACACGATAGCGGATGCGGTTGACTGCATTGGTCTCTTTGTCCAGGAACACGATGAAATTGCCGGCTTCGCTGAAATAGATCAGCTCCGTCTTGCTCTTTCCGATCTCCTCCAGCTCGGCTGCCATCTTTTCGGTCTCGGCATCCACGAGCGCAAGCTCGACCTTTTTCAGATGCTTCTCGGTATCCTTGATCTGATCCTTCGCCTCGTCCTCATCCTTGACGGACGCCTGGATCTTGGCTTCGATGCTGTCCTTATAGTCCTTGGGACGCAGGTACACCTCGTAGCCGTCCACCTCACCAAGGTGTTCGAGGTAGGTGCGCACCTCCTCAACAGAGGCGTTAAATTCCTCCTCTTCCTCCTCAACAGAGATGGTCTCGCCGGCGTCAAGCGCTTCCTCGCCGGTCTCCTCCCCGGCAGCGTTCTCCTCCACCGCAGCAGGTGCTTCCTCCTCCGCCAGGGCATTCACCTGACCGGCAGGCAGGAGCGCTGCGGCAGCCAGAAATGCTGCCAGGAACCTTTTCATTCGGGTCTGTTTCATCATTCTTCTTTCCACCTCACACTTTCAGACGATATGCCATCTCGGTGTAGATGGAGTACACAAATACATACACCTGCTGGAACAGCGAGAGCAGCAATACCAAAAGGAACAGCATGATCATCATGGCTGCGACCGTCAGAAGAATCGCAAAGATGGTCTTGAAAAAGCTGTACTGGTGAACGGACTGGATCGCCGAAAAGACGAGCGCTGCGCTCCACAGCAGACCGATGATCGAAACTGCCTGTATGAATACGAATTCGTCACGGATCAGAAAATGTGACAGGAACACTTCGATGTAGATACTCACCACATACGGGATGAGTGCATAGGCACTGTAAATATAAATGTTGCGGATCGTCCCCTCGCCGTCGAGCAGCGTGCAGACTGACCCGTTGCCGATGACCCATGTCAGGAACAGGATCACCGTCCGGACAACATACGGGATCACATTGAAGATCTTGTCCGGCTCGGTGTAGAACTGAAAGCCGTACAGACGGTCATAGAACACCGCCGCCAGGAACCACAGCAGCACGATCGCCGTTGCGATTTTCACGGAACCTGCCTTCTTCCAGCGCATATCCTCGAAGCCTTCCATGGGATGTGTGACAGCGTGCTTCACCCACTGTCTGTTCGTAAGGTCCATCATAACGGTTTATTCCTCCTCCCGGATGGCTTGCGTATGCGTGATGTCATACTCGGACGAGCGCTTGTAGAACTTCTTGAACCAGATGTACACCGCAATGCCTGCCGCCACGAGCAGCACGAGCACAACGACCACAAGCGTTGCGTGCTCCGACAGCCATTCCTGCCGGTAGCCCTCGAAGGCACGGTTGTACCGATAGGGGGAATCCGCAAGCTTGGCGTATTCCATGGAGCCCTCGTAATTGCCCTGCACGAGGTAGGCAGCCGAGATACCAAGGAACGCACGGCGGTAATTGCCATCGTAGCGCAGCACCTCAAACCAGGGTTCGAGCGCCTCCTCATAGTAGCCGGCGTTGTACTTGGTGGTGGCATCGTGGACGATCTGTCCGAAATCCGTTTCCTCGAAGATGGTCACGGTATTCTTCCGGGTGTCGAGCACGAGGATTTCAGAGCCGTAGGACTCGATGGCAGTGACCTCGGTAAAGCCGCCGAGCTGGTCAGACGTGCTGCCGAAAATGAACAGAAGATTGCCCTCCTCGTCATACTGGAACACTCTGCCGGAGGTCAGGTCGAGGCAGTTGATATTGCCGTCGTCCGAGATCTCAATGTCACAGATCATGGACTGGTAGTTCTTGTTCGTATTGGCATCCCACACGGACTGGATGTCACCCCAGGAGGTCTCCAGGGATGCAAACAGGTTGTTGCCGGCAGGATTGAGCTTCTTGACGGTGTCCTTCTTCTGGGACGTGGACTGGGTGCAGGTATAGATGAAGCCCTCGTCGTCCAGGTCAAAGTTGGTGATACCGGACGGCACGGTTCGTGCCTGACGAGAACGCATTTCCTCGGTGGAAATGAGCTTCCAGAAATAGTTGGCAATGACCTGCGAGGTCGCCTCAACGGTATTGGCACCATAGTAGCCCTGGAATTCGCCCTCGGCGTTGAACATGGCAGCACCGGTGGTGATATTGCCCAGCACGATGTAGACATTGCCTGCCTTGTCGGCAAGCACCTTCTGCGGCAGGAATGTCAGCTCCTGCGAGAACAGCTCTGCATCGGGCTTGGTAATGACCTGCTGGACATTGGCATCCTCGTCACAGATGAGGACTCTCGAATTGGAATAGTCCGCAATGTAGATCAGGTCGGTCTCCGGGGAGACATAAATACCCTCCGGGGCTTTCAGCGTGGTTTTCGAGCCGTCCGGCATGGTGAATTCCTCCATGACCATCACAACCTCGTCCATCTCTGCATTGGTGACAACGATGCGGTTGTTCTTGGTATCCACGATGAAGAAACGGTCATGCGCATCCCGGAACAGATCGGACGGCTCGGAGAAATCCCCGACACCCAAGTCCTTTCCGCTGACGGAGCGCTTGGCAAGATAGCCTGCCTGGGACGGAATGGCTTCCTCCCAACGGTCGTAGTTGTACACATCGTAGTGCTCCTCCGCTGCCGCCGGAAGGCTCAACAGAGAGCCGGCTGCAAGCAAAGCAGCGAGGGCTGCGGATGCGAGTTTCTTGAAATATCTCATCACAGCACCCCCTTAATCCTTGATGCCCGAATGTGCCATTGTTTCAATGACATTCTTCTGGGCAAGCATGAAGATCAGAATCGGCGGCACGAGCATAAAGATCGCACCGGCAGCCGCAACACCCATACGGGCAAGTCCCGCACTGCCTGCCTGTGCCACAACGGTCGGCAGGGTCTTGAGGGCTTCGTTATACACGAGGGTACCGCCCTGGATGTTCCAGGCAGCCTGGAATGCGAAAATGATCATGGTCATCAGTGCCGGCTTCTGGTTCGGCATGACGATCTTCCAGCAGATGGTGAACATATTGGCGCCGTCCACCTTGGCAGCCTCGATCATGGCATCCGGTACAGTGGACATGGACTGGCGCATCAGGAACAGGCACATCGGGCTTGCGACCGACGGCAGGATCAGCGCCCAGTAGGTATTGATCATGTGCAGTCTTGCCATGACGATGTACTGCATGATGTAAATGACATTCGACTGGTACAGAAGGGAGGTGACGATCAGCTTATTGAGGAAGCTGCCGCCGGGGATTTTGCACTTTGCCAGGACAAACGCCGCCATCGATGCAAAGACGCACTGTGCCACCGTGACACAGATCGTCACAAAGACGGAGTTGAATACATAACGGGAGAACGGCACCCACATCTCCGAGAGGGTCTGGAACATATCCCGGAAGTTGTCAAGCGTCGGGTCAATGACGTAGAGCTTCGGGGGGAAGATGAACAGCTCATGCACGGGCTTGATGGACATAATGACCATCAGGTAAATCGGAAAGAGCATGAACAGTCCAAGGATCAGCAGAAAGGCAAAGATCGCCACATTACCTGCAAGGCGGTTGCCGACTGCCTTATTGGAGCCTTTTACGGTTTCGATCGTTCTTGTCATGTAAAAGCCTCCTTAATCCATGAAGTTGCTCAGCAGCTTGCTGATGAGCTTGTTGCACAGGAGCATGACCACAAAGAGGATCATACAGATCGCCGACGCATATCCCATCTCGTAGCGCACCCAGCCGTAGTCATAGGCATGGGTCATGATGGTGTGCGCCTTGTAGTCGGTACTCGGAAAACCAACGAGCGTCTGTGCGACAGTACCTGCGGTAAAGGAGCTGACGATCTGCATGACAGCCGCAAACATGAGCTGCGGTCCCATGGACGGGATCGTGATGTAGAGCAGCTCCTGCCAGCGGTTCTTGATGCCCTCGATCGCACCTGCCTCGTACATACTGCGGTCGATGTTCTGGAAGCCGGCACGCAGCGCCAGGAAGCCGGCACCCAGCGAGATCCAGAGCTGTACCACGATGACAGCGCCCAGGATGTAGTTGCTGTCGGTGAGCCACTGGATGGGCGAGGTGATGAGTCCTAAGTTCAGCAGCAGCGCATTGAGGTAGCCGTAGGTATCGCCGGAAAAGATGAGCTGCCAGGAAATATAGACATTTGCCATAGACGGCGCATAGAAGATCAAGGTAAAGATCGTCTTGAGCTTCGGATGCAGCTCATTGATGAGCCATGCGAGCAGAAAGCACAGGATATAGCTCAAAGGTCCTGTGAAAATCGCAAATACGAGTGTGACACGGATGGACTGGATGAAGATCGTATCATTCAGGAACAGTGTCGTATAGTTGGACAGCCCGACAAACTTCGGGAGCTGTACCATGTCAAAATCTGTAAAGCCCATAGGCAGTGACATCACGACGGGTATGATCGTGAAAACGAGAAATATCAGCATGAAGGGCGCCATCATCAGATAGCACTCCTTATTCTGTTTCACTTGCAGCCAGAGCATACGGCGCTCCTCCGCTTTGGAACGCTGACCGATCTGCGCAGATTCCAAATGAAACCCCTCCTTCTATTGTGTGTATCCGGAACGATCCGGTATCTTTTTATTCTGTAGAAAGTCCCAGATTCTCACGCTTTCTGGTGATCTCGGTGTTGATATCACGATTGTACCACAGCAGGGTATCTCTGGGGTTCTCATTGTGATTGACCGTTTCACGGAAGGCGTTCATAATATTTCTGGTAACGGCATACGAAGCCGGAATGACCGGGATCTCCTGCAATTCGTCCTGTGCCCGGATGAGCTCTGTCTGCTCCTCCTTCGACCAGGAGAGCTGGGTGAGTGCCTCACGGTTGGCGGTGGTATAGCGTCCGAGCTGACCGAGGAGCCCCTCGATCTGGGTGCCGTACTCGACCTGCACATCGGCAGACGAGAACCATTTCAGGAATTCCCACGCACCGTCAACGTCCTTGCATTTCTTGAAGATGACCGCACCGGAGGACGTGGAGTTGACCGCATGGGAGATGCTGCCGTCCGCACGCTGCGTGCCGGGGATCATGGTAAAGTCCCACAGTCCCTTGATCTCCGGAGATGCCACGGTGAGCTGGTTAAAGAAGCTGTAATCCGCAATGACGATCGGGTACTCACCGGTACGGAACCGGTTAAAGCCGTCATAGGTCTGCTCAAAGCCGTACTTGGTATACAGGTCTGTCCACTGCTCAAACGCCTGCACCGCAATGATATCATCAAAATTGGTCTTGGTCTGGTTGGCGTTGTAGTAATTCAGGTCATTCTGGAGCATGAGCGCTGCAAAGGTATGACCGGATTCGGTCGCTGCCGAAATACCGGTAATGGTCGGGAGCACAAGACCGATGTACATATAGTTGCGCTGCAAAGCCGGGAGCATATCGATCATATCGTCCCAGGTCTCCGGCGGCTGTGTATAGCCCATTTCGGAGAGGATGTCCTTGCGATAGAACATCATTGCCCAGCTCTGTGTCAGCGGCAGTCCGTAGCAGCCGTCCTCATACTGGTACGGAACAGTAGCGTACTCCTGGAATCTCTGCGAGACCTCGTCATAGTCGGAGAACTGCTTGAGATCCACGAGCAAGCCTCTGGCTGCGAGGTTGACCGGGAACTCACCGCCGAGGAACAATGCTGCATCCGGGCCCTTGCCGGCAAGCGTTGCCTCCACGACGCCGCCGACCACGAGGTTGACGGAGATGTTGGTGTCGTACTGTGTTGCAAACTGACTGTCCACGAGCTGCTTGACAACAAGCGCCTGGTCACGTCCGAGAGACACCCAGACATTGACAGTATCCTCGCCGTTGTCATCGGACAGAGTGGTGTAGTCCTCAAAGAAGGAGCTGGTAAAGCGATTCCAGCCAAATCCAGCCTGTTTGAACAGATTCTCCTTGACGCCGGAAAACTCCATGTCGGGAGAAGCGATCTCGATATAATCAACTTCGAGGGGCTGACCTCTGTAATCGACCATCCAGGCGGACAGGGCGGTGATATTCTCCTTGATCTGTCCAAGGTAGTCCGGGATGCGCAGGGGGCGCTCCACGCAGGAATCAAGCACGAGATACATACGCTCCAGTGCCGCTGCCTCCGAGCCCTCTGACCCGGCAAGCGTCTCGATCTCGCCCTTGATGCGTTTGAGGTCGGCGGACAGGCGTTCAAAATTCTCCACAAGCTCCGGGATCTTCTCATGCACGTAGTAGTCCGTGTATTTGTCGGGAGAAGGACCTGTGATCATCAAGATCTTGCGGTAATAGGTACTGATATCGAGTACCGCTGCATCGAGCACACGCATGGACTCACCGATCTCGCCGGGAATGACCTCCATCGAAAGCGTATGCGGCTCACCGGCAGTGAGATAGACCATAAGCTCCTCGCCGTTTTCATCGGTAGGGCTGACATTCTGCCACTTGGTATCGTAGTAGAACTTGACCTGTCCGAGCTCCTCGCAGGGCACCTTGCCATCAATGTAGATGCGGCGGTTGGCATAAAAGCCACGCATTTCGTTCTGACGAGCCTTGATGCCGAGCTTGTACCAGCCGTCCTGTTTGATCTGGTCAGCCGGGATGTCCCAGGTGATGGTCTGCATTGCCTGGTTCCAGTTGCCGGCGCCGATGGTATTGAACACGGTCTTGGCAGGATTCGCCGGAGATGCGAGGTAGCTGCTGTTGTCCGTGGTCGGGTACAGGGTGGAATCGCTCTTGTAAACGGCATCCTCGCCCTCGATGCGGATGAGGGTGCCGGTCGCCTCGCCGGAGCCGGCGCTCTGCCGGTATTCCGCATAAGTCGGCAGCGCTTCGGGATTGCAGAACTTGAACCAATCCAACGCAAAGTAGCCCTTCTTGACCGTAAAGGTCACCTCATGCCCGCCTTTTTCAAGATAGAACAGCAGCGGGTCATTGAACAGCCCGTCCACATCCTGGAGCATGGCATCCATCCACATCCCGACCTGATGCTGGGAGGGGCGAATCTGGTTGCCACGGGAATCAAGGGAGATCTCGCCGTCATTCTCGTAGACCTTGTTCAGAGTCGCACGGCTGGCGGTATCGTAGGGCGTTTCGCCGTCGATGGCGATGGAAAACTCAATATTCGCCATATTTGACGGGATCGGCAGGTACGCAAACTCCATGCAGTACACACCCGTCTCCGGAACATCGATGTCGTAGGTGATCTCCCCGTCCGGGCAGTTCCAGATCAGGACATTGTCCCTGCTCTCCTGTCCGTACTCATCACCGCAGCTTCCGGTGGAAATACAGCTCTCATCCTCTGCCTTTTCCGACCGGAAGGAGGCGCCCTCCACCACGATCTCCTGATCGGGTCGGTTCTCGCCGGCGTAGGTGTCGTAATAGCTGGAGTACGTGACCTGCGGTTCATACAAGGCTTCGTCCTCCTGCGCCGTCTCCAGAGTGATCTCTGAAGGATTCGTTGGCTCCGGCACGGTCTCCTCTGCTGCTGCCGCAAGCGGCACTGTCTGCAATGCCAGAAGTGCGGTCAGCAAGGTACTCACAAACCGTGCGGACATGGCTCTGTTCTTCAAAAACTCTCATCCGCCTTTCTATGTCTCATCATCTTCCACAAGGGCGTGCGCACACAGGGCGCAGCTATCCCTTGGTCTGTACACAAAGATACATTATTATTATAGCAACTATTTTCTCCAGTGTCAAGCATTTTTCGCATATTTTACACAAAAAAATAATAGGGTATTCATAGACTATGCACAGTTTCGTAAAATTTAATCCCAAAATTGCATTTGTTAAATGTTTTACTATATACAAAAACGGCTTAAATCCGTCATATTTTCACACTTTTCAAAAGATTCTGTTTTTTTCACAGAAAGGACTTGATTTTTTCTGAAAATATGATAGAATAGTATTAGCAGGATGGGTTCCCCATCCGCAGGAATAAAAGTGTGGAGGTGTATTCGTAATGGCATATCAGATCACAGACGCTTGCATCAGCTGTGGTGCTTGTGCAGATGAATGTCCGGTAAGCGCAATCTCTCAGGGCGATGACAAGTACGTTATCGACGCTGACGCTTGTCTCGATTGCGGCGCTTGCGCTGGTGTCTGTCCCGTAGAGGCTCCCCAGGCAGGCTGATGACTTTCAGCACATGAAGATGGCTGCTCTTTCCAAGGATTTGGAGAGAGCAGTTTTTCTTTTGTCCGCACACCGGTTCTGACACATTCCGACCCCTGCTTTGTGGTATACTATGCTTATCAAGTATATGAAAAGGAGATGGTCGGATATGACAAATCCATTCCTGCATTTTCCCCTGCGACCCCGCCGCACGGTGTACCTCGAACTCCACGGCTACAACGGCTGTATGTACCGCCTGGTCAGCCCCCGGAAAACCCGGAATTTCTCCGTCGAGATCAGCCGCCCCGGCGCCAAGGGCAATGCCGTGCTCCGGGAATTCACGCAGGATCTTGACGATGCGCAGGCGTTTACGAAGTTTCTCGTCGAGTCAGGCGCCAGACCGGAGCAGCTTCCCCATGCAGCAGCGGCGTACTACTGCGCCAAGCATCAGGCGTGAATCACCCTCCCCTGCCCCTCCTGACCGGAGGGGCAGAAGTTTTATCACAAAATTTTACCAGAAAAGTCAAAATCATATTATTTTCCATCAAATAATTGTTGACATTTTATGAAGTATATGATAAAATAAACAAAAGAGAAACTGCGTCAACAGCATTTTTTGCACGACCTGATGATTTTAGGGGGAATTTTTATGAAACTTTGGAAACGCATCCTGTCTGCCGTTTGTGCAGCAGGCATGGCACTTCCGACCGCTGCGATGCCGCTGCTCCATGCGAATGCGGCACAGACGGTCAAGATCACACCTGAGTCCACGTATGCCATCAATGACGGCGTGTTCGAGGGTTGGGGCACGTCCCTTTGCTGGTGGGCAAACCGTGTCGGCTATTCCGACACCCTCGCACAGCAGACCGCTGACGCCTTCTACGGCGACAAGGGTCTGCGCATGAACATCGCTCGTTTCAACATCGGCGGCGGCGACGACCCCACGCACCATCACATCACACGCACCGACTCGAATATGCCCGGATACACCGTCTGGAACGGCTCCACTGCGACCTACGACTGGTCCAAGGACGCCAACCAGCGCAACGTCCTCCAGCGTTCCATCAAGGCGTGCGGTGATGATATGATCGTGGAGATGTTCTCGAACTCTCCGCCTTACTACATGACCTATTCCGGCTGTTCGAGCGGCGGCGACAACCCCGGCAAGAACAATCTGCGTGACGACCAGTACGACGATTTTGCAAACTACCTTGCCGAGGTCTGCTACCATTACGAGCACGACTGGGGTGTGAAGATCCAGAGCGTTGAGGCGCTCAACGAGCCCTACACCAACTTCTGGGGCAAGAACAGCCCCAAGCAGGAGGGCTGCCACTTCGACATCGGTGATTCCGAGTCCAAGATCATCCTGGAGCTTTCCAAGGCGATGAAGGCTCGTGGCATGGACGACGTGCTCGTGGTCGGCACGGATGAGACCTCCATCGATACCCAGATCCAGGCATACAATGCGCTTTCGGGCGACGCCAAGAACGTTCTGGGACGTATCGACACCCACACCTATGCCGGTTCCAAGCGTGAGGAGCTGAAGAATACCGCCATTGCCGCCGGCAAGAACCTCTGGATGAGTGAGGTGGACGGCAGCGGCGTTGCCGGTCAGAATCCCGGCGAAATGGGCGCAGCACTCTGGCTCGCAGAACGCATGACCATCGACCTCAACGGTCTGAATGCTTCCGCATGGATCCTCTGGCAGGCGATCGACAACCATATCTCCAGCGTCGGCATGAACGGCAACAAGGACAAGGGTATGGTCAATGTCAACGGCGGCTTCTGGGGTCTGGCAGTCGCTGACCACGACAAGAATACCATTGTGTTCACCAAAAAGTACTACGCTTTCGGACAGTTCAGCCGTTACATCCGTCCGGGCATGATCATGCTCAATTCCGCCGGCAACACCGTTGCCGCTTACGATCCGGATACCGGGCGTGTCGTTGTGACAGCGTTTAATAAGTCCGGCAGCAATGCAGATATCACCTTCGACCTCTCCGGCTTTGACAAGGTCGGCACCGAGGCACAGGTCATCCGTACCAGCCAGACCGAGAACTGGAAGGATGTCGGCAATATCGCCCTTTCCGGCACCAAGCTCAATGCCACCATGGCACCCAACTCCGTCACCACCTACATCATCGACGGCTGCGGCGGCAAGGTCGGCGGTGCGCTGGAGCTCGATGAGTCCCAGCTCTCCGGTTCGGACTCGTGGAAAAATCAGGAAGCCTTCGACTACCGCAAGGCATTTGACGGCAAGCTCGATACCTACTTTGACGGTCTGAGCCAGGGCTGGGTACAGGCTGACCTCGGCAGCGTATACGCTCTGAGCGCAGTCGGCTACTGCCCCCGCAAGGGATATGAGTACCGCATGACAAATGGCTATTTCGAGGTTTCCCTCGACGGCACGACCTGGAAGAAGGTCTACACCATCACAGACAAGCCGAGCTACGGTCTGCATACCGCAAAGCTTTCGGATGTCAAGGCACGCTACGTGCGCTACGCAGTTCCGGAAGGCACCATCCCCGGCACAACAGATGCCTACTGCTGCAATGTGGCGGAGATCAAGCTGTATGGTAACATCAGCCCGGCAGACAACTTCGATACCCTCAAGCCGGTTGCTCTGGAAGGCACCAATTCCTGGAAGGACGACCCGTCCTCCAATTATGAAAAGGCATTCGACGGCAAGCAGGAAACCTACTTCGACGGTCTGGGTGCCGGCTGGGTCAAGGCGGATCTCGGCAAGGTCTATGATCTGACTGCGGTTGGCTATTGCCCTCGCAAGAGCTTTGAATACCGCATGGATCAGGGATTCTTTGAGGTTTCCACCGACGGTGAGACCTGGCAGACGGTCTACACCATCTCCGGTAGTCCCTCCTTCTCGATGACCTACAAGCTCCTGGAGGAAGCTGTCCCTGCACGTTATGTGCGTTACCACGTTCCGGACGGCAAGCCCAACAATGGCAGCACCGACGGCAGCTATTGCTGCAATGTTGCGGAGATCGAGCTTTACGGTCTGCCCCGTGAGGAGCCGACCGAAGCCCCCACGGAAGCACCGACCGAAGTTCCCACCGAAGCGCCCACAGCCGCTCCGACCGAGCAGCCCAGCGAAAACACGCTGATCGGTGACGTGGATGCAGACGGCTCTGTACAGCTCGTGGATCTCGTGATGCTCCAGAAGTTCCTGCACAAGGCAGGTGCTCTGACAGACCCGGCTGCCGCTGATCTGGACGGCGACGGCACAGTAGATGTATTCGATCTGTCCCTCCTCAAGAGAGCGCTGCTGGCACAGTAACCGAAAACAAACAAAGACAGGTATTCCCCCGACGGGAGGTGCCTGTCTTTTTATTATGAACCGGATAGCTCCGTGATCGCCGATGGTCAGATCTTCGAGCACTACACCGCAGACTGATCCGACTCCCCTCCAAAAGATATAAAGAGATGCCCCCAATGGCTTCACGCCAAAGGGGGCATTTTGTTTGCAAGCTTGCTTCGCTTAACCGGTTATACCGGCAGCTCCTGAAGGAGCTCTACGACATATTTGAGGATGTTGAGGGAATCGGTGGAGTCGAGCTTGGTGTTGACATCGACATCGCCACGAGCCTTGGCATCTTCATCCAGCTTCTCAGAACCCAGCAGGTACTTGTTCAGGGCGATAACGTCCATGATATCCACAGACTTGTCACCGTTGACATCGCCGTAGAGGATGTCGCCGTCCTTCGGTGCAGCGGTGGGCTTTTCGGTCGGCGTTTCGGTGGTTTCGGTGGTGTCATCAGAGGACTTCTCAGTCGGGGTCACATCCGCAGGGGTCGTGCCGTCCGGCTCGATACCGCCTACCAGCACGCCGTTATCGTAAACGCAGATGTTCTCGCAGAGAACCTCCGGCGGATTCTCAACCTCGTAGAAATCGCTCTTTTTGCCGAGCTTCAGCGTCTGGTAGCTCCAGTCATTGGTCGGATCCCAGTCGTATACGACATAGGCATTGTTCTCGAAATAGCCCTTGCCGTAGAAACCGACCTCGAACTGATGCTTCTTGCCGGAGTTGGCAAAGCAGCAGCCTTCCCACGAAATCTCGACATAGTAAACATTGTCCATTTTATCCCATTTCTGGGGGTTCTTGACTGTGACAGCGGAGCCCTTGATCTCGGCTTCTGCCTGGTCATACAGCTTCTTGGCGGTGATGACTTCCGGATCCTTGACCTCGGAGGCATCGATGTAATAACGAACCGTGATATCCTGGGAGGGCTTCGGCAGATTGGAGTAGACCTTGAGGGAGACCTCCACTGCACCGGTATCATCGTCATTGCGGTTGTCGATGCCGGCAGCCTCTACCCAGTAACCGGTACCGCCGCCTTCTTCACCGTCGCCGCCGGAAACGCTCTTTTCCTCCGGCGGGAAATTCTTGGTAACTGCCATGTCGGGTGTACCATAGGTCGCATACATTGCAGCGCAAGCGCCGACAAATGCAGCATTGTAGTCGATGGTGACCTCGTTCTCACGCCAGTCATTGGTGCTGTCGCTGTGTGCATCGTTGGCATCCGGACCGCCTGCCAGTGCGCCCCAGAGGACGTGCTTCTGCTCACGGGGATCCTCCGCCATTGTCAGACCGGAGCCAGCACGGTGGTGGGGGTTCATAACGGAATATACCGGATCATAGCCGCAGAGGAACACACGCTTGCCGTGGGTGCCGTTTCTGCCGGCGAGAACGGTCTGGGCTTCGGTCTCCTTGTAGGTGATATCGTTGTCGCCGAGGATATAGTCGATCTGCTTCTTGGCAGCCTCGCTCCACTCACTGGGCTTGCCGTCGTTGTGGTACTTGTCGTAAACGGCGCAGCACAGCGCAAATGCGGATGCATAACGGCAGCTTCCCCAGACGTCGATGAACACCATACCCTGCGGTGTGGTCTTGCCCATGAAGGTCTTTAAGATCTTGCCGACGCAGTCATCATCCCAGAAATCATCGAACACATACTCATTCTTGCCCTGGGCATCACGGATCTTCTGCACCATATCCAGCTCCGGGTGCTCCTGGTTGATGGCAGCCCAGAGGATGGACGCACCGCTCCACATATCGTTCCAGCAGTATACCCAGCCGGAAGCTGCGTAGTAATCGAAGATCTCATATGCATAATCAAATACGGAAGCATCGCCGGTCGCACGGTACATCCATGCAGCCGCCCAGCAGTAGTCATCCTCCCACTTGCTGGAATTATAGAACTGTCCCGGACCGTCGCCGTTGTCGGAGAGCTCTTTCTCGTTGGCATTGGCGAAATCCCAGAGTGCCTTTGCGTACTCAAGGGACTTCTCAGCATATTCCGGGTCGGTGTCCTTGAAGTTGAGGTAGTTGATTGCCAGGGATGCGCAAGCCGAAACCACGTAATCTGTCTGCGGCTTCTCCGCCGTCAGGAAGTAAGCCGGGCGCACCATCGTATCCACCTCCGGTGCCTCCCAGACCGCATGGTCAATGCCGCCCTCGCCGACCTGGTAGCAGTAAGCGATCACGGTGCCGTCCTTGTCACGGAAGGTACACTTCATGAGATAGTCATTGAAATGGCGGAGCACGGTCTCGATATGGTCATCCTGACCGAGCTTCACATAGGAATCACGGAACTCGTAGTAACCCCAGCCGAGGGTCGCTGCGGCGTAGTTCTCCGGCATACCGAACTCTACATGGTCACCGGCATCGTGCATACCGCCGGCAACGTCGATCGTGCCGTCACCATCGGGGTCCAGAACGTCCTTGTACTTATCCATAAACTCCTGGGAGAGGTTGGTACCGCCGCCCTCCATGGTATTGCCGTCCCACGGCACCATGGGGACATGGGCATCGTAGGTGTGGCAGTCGTCACGCCAGGAAAGCCGTGTGTGCTCACCGACCTCGGTACCGCACATATTGGCATCGTAGAAATAGATCGAATACTGCAGCGCACGGGCATAGTCGATCTCCACACCGGAGTCCTCGACCGTCGCATCTGCCGCAAAGACATTCAGTCCGGGCAGCAGACTTGTTGCCAGCATTGCAGCGCCGACAGCCGCAGCCTTGATCCGGCTGCTGATGGAATGCTTCATATTTTTTCATCCTCCTCCTAAACAGACAGCCCTCGCCCCTCTGCGCCTGTCGCAAAGGGCTCCGCCGGGGATATCCATATAAATTTATTATAAAGGATTCTTCGGTAAATGTCAATAGTTTTTCTACAATTTGTAGATTGAAGTTCGGTGAAAATTTGTTTTCCCCAAGAAGTTTTCCGGCATCAGGGGTTGACAGGACGTGGGATCCGTGGTATAATAAACACAAGGGCACACCGTAAGCGGTTGCCCCCTTATAGTTTGGGTTAAGAATAACCGTCCCTAAATGGAAGAGCAGGGGCGGTTACTTCTTTTTGTTGCTATGGATATAACAATAAATATGAACGAGAATGTCCAGAATTCCAATCAGACCAAGTCCGAGTTGGATGAGCTGATCCCATGTTACAACCGATGTAACGTTCTCCATACAACATCACTCCCTTCCGGGAGCTGGATTTGCCGCCTACCGTATTGGTGTACCCTTGTGCTACTATTATATCACACAGGTCATATTTTGTCAAGAAACCCCAGTCTGTCACAATGCAGACCGGGGTTTTGGCTTTATTTACTTCGTTTCTTCTTCCGCACCGAGAATCCAAAATCGCCGCACTTGCGTCCCAGGGCGAAATACTCCCCGTGGGCGTAGGCAAGGAGTCCTGCCTGCTGGAGATTGAGCTTGCCCTTGGAGTCGAGGTAGCGCTCCTCCACGGAAACACCCGTGATCTCGGCTAAAAACATCGTATGCGTCCCCAAAGCCTTCTGCTCCGTCACCCGGCATTCCAGACTCACCGGACACTCCTCGATCGTGGGGGCTGCCACGGTCTCCGACTCGATCAGGTGCAAGCCGGACAGCTTTGCTTTATCGGTCTTTGCGCCGGTTTTCATGCCGCACAGATCGACCGCCTTTGCCATCGAGGACGTCGGCAGGTTCACCACGAACTCCCCTGTCTGCTCAATGATCGGGTACGAATAGCGTCCCGGACGCACCGAAATATACGTCATCGGTGGGTGCGTACACACGATACCGGTCCATGCGATCGTCAGGATATTGGGCTTTTCTAAGCTTCCACACGTCACCAGTGCAGGCGGTACCGGCGCCATCAGGACGGAGCCCTTCCAATGCTGCCGGCTCACCTTAGTACTCGTCCCCCGGCGAGCGGTCGAGGTGGGTGAGGTTGTCGAGGGTGGTATAGCGTTCGCATTCGTGGCGGTTGGGTCTGCCCATGAGCTTGGACAGGGACTCCCGGACGTCGCCGCCCTCAAACAGGAGATGATACAACTCCTCCGTGATCGGCATGGAAACGCCGAGTTTCCGGGACAATTCATATGCCACCTTGCAGCAGTGATAGCCCTCTACGGTGCCGACCTCCTTGACAGCGTCGGCAGGCGATGTCCCCTGTCCGATGAGGATGCCGGCTCTGCGGTTGCGGCTGTGCATGGAGGTGCAGGTCACGATCAGGTCGCCGATACCGGTCAGTCCTGCAAAGGTGTCAAGCTCTGCGCCCATTTTCAGACCCAGAAGCGTGATCTCGTGGATGCCACGGGTCATGAGTGCCGCCTTGGTATTGTCGCCGTAGCCGAGACCGTCGCTGATGCCGCAGCCAAGGGCGATAATGTTCTTCATAGCGCCGCCCAGCTCACAGCCGACCACGTCCGCATTGACGTACAGCCGGAGCGTTCCGGTGGTGAAGATATCCTGGATGTACTCCGCATCCTGAATGTTTTCCGAAGCCACAGCCACCGTCGTAGGCACGCCGATGCTCAGCTCCTCCGCATGGGAAGGACCCGTGAGCACGACAATGGAATTACGGGGGCATTCCTCATGGAGCACCTCGCTCATGCGCTTGAAGGTGCCGTCCTCCAGACCCTTCGAGGTGTTGACGATGACGGTCTCAGGGGACAGATAGGGTGCTGCCTGCTTTGCCACATTGCGGACAAAGGACGACGGGATGCCGCAGATGCAGATGTCCTTTCCGGTCAGCTTCGCAAGGTCAGCAGAGAGCAGAATGTCCGGAGGGATGCGAACGCCCGGAAGCTTCGAGGATTCGCCGTTTTTGCGAATCTCCTCCAGTTCCTCCGGAAATGTTGACCACACGGTCACCTCATGCCCGGCATTGCGGCACATGATCGCCAGTGCCAGACCAAATGCGCCGGAACCCAGTACAAAAATCGATGCCATAACAGATCGCTCCTTTCAATGCGTCAGTTGTTTTGGGGGAAACAAAACGGGGCTGCTTGCCTGTTTTGTAGTAAGTAGCGTTTCTCCAGTATTTGTTACATTTATTATAGCATACTTTTTGCAATGCGTCAACAAGCAGAAGCACCGTTCCGCCCTTGTTTCAGAAAGAAGACAGGCAATTCCCTGCCGATGTGCAAAGTTTTTTTTGCAGAATCTTGACAACAGGCGCTTTTCGCTGTATAATAAGGAATGTACGGTCTGACAGGTTCTTGTCAAACCGTCTACTGTCAGCATTCACAGCATCAAGCAGAAATTACGGAGGGAAAGCATGGAGGATCTGCGTCACGAACTGCGCTTTGCAGCGATCTGTACTCTCATCCTTGATGTGCTTCTCTGGGGCATTTCGCTCGTATTTCTGGGATGGCGGCTCTCGGTTCCCATCGGGCTTCTGCTCGGAAGCGCCGGAGAGCTCTGCAATCTGCTCCTGCTGCGCCGCACCGTCGTGAATGCCGTCTACCACGGCAAGACCAGGGATATGGCTGGCTATGTCCTGCGTGTTCTGGTGGCGTCTGCTGTGATCGGCGTTTCGCTCAAGGTGCCGCAGATCAGTGCCGTTTGTGCCGTGATCCCGTTTCTGTACCCGAAGCTCATCTTTGGGGTGCTGGCAACGTTTCCTCAGAAAAATTCCAAAAAACACTGATGCGGTGCCATTACAAATAGGCATCTGCTTTCAGCGTTCTTTGCAAGAGAATGGAGGGATGTATTTCTTGCAAATCCGTGATTTCTTCCGTGGTTCACCGGATGGGATCGATGTCAAGGGTCCCGGTGTGCTGTGCTCGTTCGAGGTCGGCGGCGTGACCATCAACCTCACGGAGACAGTCGTCATCAGCTGGGGTATCATCCTGGCGGTGACACTCCTGCTCCTCTGGCTCACACATGGGATGAAAACCAAAAACATCTCCAAACGGCAGGTCGCTGCCGAATGGATCGTGACCACCGTCTATGGACTGGTCGAGGATACAATGGGGAAGCACTGGCGTAGCTTTGCGCCGTATATCGCCGCATTGTTCACCTTCTCGATCACGGGCAGTCTGGTGAGTATGTTGGGTCTGCGCAGTGTCACAGCAGACTTCAATGCCCCTCTGACCTGGGCGCTCATCACCTTTGTCTTTATCCACGGCACCAACATCAAGACACATGGGCTCGGCGGCTATCTCAAAGGCTATGTAGACCCCGTCCCTGTCATGCTCCCGATCAACATCCTCAGCGAGGTCGCAACGCCGGTCTCCATGAGCTTGCGTCACTTCGGCAACGTCGTCAGCGGTATGGTCATCACCAGCCTGCTGTATTTCGCACTGTCTGCCGTGACCAAGGCGATCGGTGTGGCATTCCTGACGATCGGTATCCCTGCCGTATTGTCACTCTATTTTGACCTGTTCAGCGGCTTTATGCAGGCTTTCGTGTTCATCATGCTCACGATGGCGTACATCTCGAATGCTGACGGCAGAAATGAAGCGTAAACCTATTTTCACTTACATATGGAGGTTCTTATGGAAAACATTGATTACAGAGAAGCGATCGTACTCGCAGCATCCGCTATTGGTGCAGGCACCGCAATGGTTGCTGGTATCGGCCCTGGTATCGGTGAGGGCTACGCAGTTGGTAAAGCCTGCGAATCCATCGGCAGACAGCCCGAAAGCTCCGGCGCTGTTACCCGTACCATGTTCATCGGCTGCGCAGTTGCCGAGTCTACCGGTATCTACGGCTTGCTCGTTGCCCTGCTCCTGATGTTCGCAAATCCGTTCATCGGCAAGCTCTCCTGACAGAGCATTTAGGAGGAATCAACGTTGAATCTCGATTTTTTAACGATAGATCCCGGTACGATCCTCTTTACACTCATCAATACCCTGCTGATTTTCCTGGCATTCAAGTTCATCCTGTTCAAGCGTGTCGATGCGATCCTCGCACAGCGCCAGCAGGAAGTCACCTCCACCTACACGGCGGCGGATGACGCTCTCAAATCTGCCAAGGCAAACCAGGAATCCTATGCCCAGAAGCTTGCCGGCGCCAAGGACGAGGCTGCCGAGATCATTTCCCGTGCCGAGAAGAAGGCACAGCTCGAAGGCGATCTCATTCTTGCACAGGCTCGTACAGAAGCCGCAGATACCCGTGAAAAGGCTGCTGCTGCGACTGCCCGTGAGGCTGCACAGGCAAAGGCTGCTCTCCAGGGCGAGATCTCTGACCTTGCGGTTGAGCTTGCCCAGAAGATCATGGAGAAGGAGATCAGCAAGGCTGACCATGACCGCCTGATCGAGGAATTCATGCAGGAGATCCAGACTGAGGGTGAACAGGCATGACGCAGCAGACAGTAGGCAGAGTGTATGCCGAGGGATTGTTCCTCCTCTCACAGGAGGAACACAGTGAAGCACAGATCTATCAGGAGCTCAATGCTGTCGCTGATGTGATGGAACAGAACCCGGAATTCGTTTCGCTGGTGGATGTTCCCACACTCGATGTGGCAGAGCGTATCGCTATCCTGCGCCGGGTCATCGGCGAGGAGAACGGTACCACAGAGAATTTCCTCTGTCTCCTCGTAGAGAAGCACCGCTTCCGGAAGCTCGGTGAGATCCGCAGCGAATTTAATAAGATGTATCATGAGGCGTTTTCCATCGAGGAGGTCTTTGTCACTACGGCACTCCCCCTTGAGGACAAACAGCGCTCCGAGCTGAAAACCGTTTTCGGCAAAAAGCTCGGTAAATCCATTGAACTGCGTGAAACCGTGGATCCTGCGATTCTCGGCGGTATGATCGTTCAGTACGGCGACAGGAGAATGGACAATTCTCTGCGCACCAGAATGCAGCAGTTCCGTCAGCAGTCTGAAATTGAATAGAGGTGCAAATATGAATTTACGCCCGGATGAAATATCCAGCATTATCAAAGACCAGATCAAGCACTACCAGTCAAAGATCGAACTGTCCGATGTCGGTACAGTCATTACTGTCGGTGACGGTATTGCCAATATCCACGGTCTTGAACAATGTATGTCCGGCGAGCTGATCCAGTTTGAGAACGGTACCTATGGTATGGCGCTCAATCTGGAGGAGGACAGCGTGGGTGCCGTACTCCTTGGCTCCGATGCGGACATCAAGGAGGGCAGCTCCGTCAAGAGAACCAAGACCATCATGTCGGTTCCCGTTGGTGAGGAGCTCCTCGGCAGAGTGGTCAACTCCCTCGGGCAGCCCATCGACGGCGAGGGCCCCCTCAACACCACCAAAACAGCGCCCATCGAAAAGGTCGCTTCCGGTGTTATCACCAGAAAATCCGTCCATAAGCCCCTCCAGACCGGCATCAAGGCGATCGACTCCATGATCCCGATCGGACGTGGTCAGCGTGAGCTCATCATCGGCGACCGCCAGACCGGTAAGACCGCCATTGCGCTCGATACCATCATCAACCAGAAGGGCAAGGACATCATCTGTATCTACGTTGCCATCGGGCAGAAGCGCTCGACGGTCGCAAATGTTGCAGAAACCCTCAAAAAAGCCGGTGCGATGGATTATACCATCATCGTTTCCGCAACCGCTTCCGAACTCGCACCCTTGCAGTATATCGCCCCCTATTCGGGCTGCGCAATGGGTGAGTACTTCCTCGACCAGGGCAAGGACGTGCTGTGCGTTTATGACGACCTGTCCAAGCACGCTGTCGCATACCGTGCCCTCTCGCTTCTCCTGAAGCGTCCGCCGGGACGTGAGGCATATCCGGGTGATGTATTCTATCTGCATTCCCGTCTGCTCGAACGTGCCTGCTCCTATAACGAGAACTACGGCGGCGGCTCCCTGACCGCACTCCCCATCATCGAGACCCAGGCAGGTGACGTTTCTGCCTATATCCCGACCAATGTCATCTCCATCACCGACGGTCAGATCTTCCTGGAGACCGACCTCTTTAATGCCGGCGTCCGCCCTGCGGTTAATCCTGGTATCTCGGTTTCCCGTGTTGGCTCCGCCGCACAGATCAAGGCGATGAAAAAGGTCGCAGGTTCGCTCAAACTCTCCTACTCCCAGTACCGTGAGCTCCAGGCGTTCTCCCAGTTCGGCTCCGACCTTGACCAGGATACCAAGAACCGTCTTTCGATGGGTGAGCGCATCGTGGAAGTCCTCAAGCAGGACAGAAATTCCCCTGTTCCGGTCGAGCTCCAGGTGGTTATCATTTATGCCGTGACCAAGGGCTATCTGAAAAATATCCCCGTGGCAAAGATCCAGGATTACCAGGAGAAGCTCTTTGCCTATATGCAGGATGAGCACGCTGACGTGCTCCAGAGCATCACTGATACCAAGGATCTGACGGCAGAGAACGAAACTGCCCTCCAGGAGGCACTCATCGCATTCACCAGCCAGTACGAGCCAGAGGTGTGATGCCATGCCAAACTTAAAGGACATCAAACGGCGGATCCATTCCGTCGAGAGTACCATGCAGATCACCAAGGCGATGGAACTGGTGGCTTCCTCCAAGTTCCGCCGTGCCAAGGACAGAGCCGAGGCATCTCAGCCGTTCTTTGAGCAGACCTACAAGCTCATGGCAGAGATTGCCGCTGAGGATCCGTTCTTCACCTCCCAGTTTGTTCACAAGCGTGTGGAGAACGGTGCGGTGCTCCTGGTGGTCATTGCCGGAGACAGAGGTCTTGCCGGCGGCTTTAATTCCAATGTGCTCAAGATCGCACAAGCCCGCATCGACGAGGTGAAGGCAAAGGGCGGCAATCCCATCGTGATCCCCATCGGACAGAAGGCGGTGGACTATTTCGCACACCGTGACATCAAGGTGCTGCGCAGCTATGACCATGTGGCAGAGCACGCCAGCATTTACCTCGGTATGGATATCGCCGACCTCGTGATCTCGACCTATAAGCGCCATGAATCCCTCCAGAACGTGGAGCTCGTGTTCACGAACTACGTTTCTCCGATCTCGCAGGTGGCGCAGTGCATGAATGTCATTCCCCTGACCCGTTTGCCCGGTACCAGCCCCAGACGCTGTGCCGTGGAGTATGAGCCGTCCCCGGAAGCGGTATTTGACCGGCTCGTGCCGCAGTATGTGGCAGGTCTGATCTATGGTGCGATCGTGGAGTCGTTTGCCTCCGAGCAGGCAGCCCGCCGCACCGCTATGGAGAATGCAACAGATAACGCAACCGACATGATCGACAAGCTCTCCCTCCAGTACAACCGTGCCCGTCAGGGCGCCATCACCCAGGAGCTCACCGAGATCGTCGGCGGTGCAAATGC
>CACXGK010000112.1 GCA_902767115.1 uncultured Ruminococcus sp. | reverse complement strand
TGAAAATGACTGCGATTCGAGCCCCAAAAGTCTGTCTGAAATACTTGATTTCTATGAAAATGACTTGTCGGAAATTGGCTTGAAGAATGCAAATTTCACCTATTATCCGGCGACAGAAAAGGTCGGCAAGCTCTCGAAGGATGCAATGCCCGTTGTCCTGCACGACCTCACACTCAGCGTTAAAAAGGGCGAATATGCGGCGTTTACAGTCCATAGCGGCTGCGGTAAATCCACTATCCTCAAACTCCTGATGGGCATCTACAAACCGGATTCCGGAGAACGTTTCGTTCAAGACAAAAATGGTAATTCCTTGACATTGGATGCGGCATGGCACCGGCTGTTTGCATATGTGCCGCAGGGGAATCAGCTCATGAGCGGAACGATTCGGGAAATTGTGACGTTTGCGGACAAGTCGGGGTTAAGCGACGACCGTCGCATTTATGAAGCCTTAAAAATCGCCTGCGCTGATGAATTCGTGCAAGGTCTCGAAAATGGCTTGGATACGATGCTTGGTGAGCGTGGAACAGGACTTTCGGAAGGACAGATGCAGCGTATTGCGGTAGCTCGTGCCATCTTTTCGGAGAGTCCGATCATGATGCTCGACGAATCGACATCGGCTCTGGATGAAAATACGGAACGAAAACTCCTCGAAAACCTGCGCTCCATGACCAATAAAACCGTCATCATCGTGACCCACCGACCGGCGGCGCTGGATATTTGTGACAAGATCTTTCGGTTTTCGGAGAGTGGGGTGGAGGTTGTGAAATCGGGTGAGAGCCATGCGTGAGATTCGGAATGCGGCGAAGTGGAATGCCAATATTGAGGACGTCTATGATTACCTGAAATCCCATAGCTGCGACATTCTGGAGGTTCCAGAGGACGCACTTGGCAGGACAGGTGTGAAACTCCGGCGCTGGCTTGAGGACATGAAGCGTGCGTATTTTGGACAGGGAAATTTGCGGCTTTCGCCGGAACAGCGGGATGATTTGAAAAAACTCGGCATCGAAAAGCTGCTCTCGCCGAATGAGAGAGTGTGGCTGTCTCATTTGCAGGAATTGCACGATTTTTACCTTTTACAAGGGCATTTCAACATTCCGGAAAACTTTGCCTGTGCCGATGGAAAGCTGCTGTCCAAGTGGCTGAAATCGCAGAAAATGCGGTTCAAGCAGGGGAAACTCAAGGCGCAGTATGTCCAGAAATTTGAGGAATCGGGGCTGTTGGCGGCGCTCGAATCGCCGCTGGAAATTGGATTGCGTCATGCGAAACTATACTTCCAGGAACACGAAAACCTCGATGTTCGGACAGATTTTGTGAGTGACGATGGCTACCGGCTTGGCGTCTGGATCAAGACGATGCGGGAGCGTGCGAAGGCAGGAGAACTTGCGGAAAACGTGCGAGCGCAGCTTGATGAAATGGGCATGATCTGGGACAAAACCGGACATGACTGGGAGCAGATGTTCGGAAAGTGCATGGCGTTTTACACGGAGCATAGGCATTTGCAGGACAAAGCTTTGCGGAATTGGCTGACCCGGAACCGGAAGAAAATGCGTGAGGGAGAGCTCACCCAAAAGCAGGCGGAATTGTTTTCGCAGCTCGAAGCTTTGAAGAAAGCGGCGCCGGAAAGCACACGCAGAACGGAGCATTTGAGAGAGAAATGGCTTGCGATTTTTGCGGAGTGTGAAGGCTTTTACAAGAAATACGGTGACCTCGAATTTCCGGCGAACTTCCGAGGAAAAACGGACGATGACATTCGGGATTGGCTGAGCCGGAACCGGCAGAGATTTCATGCAGGGGAGTTGCCGGAGGAGTTTGCGGAGAAGCTGAAAAGCATTGGCGCTTTCGAGAAACATACGGCTTGGAAGCAGTGTTTTGATGCGTGCAAGCGGTATTTCAAAAAGTATGGGAATTTAGAATTTTCAGACGATTTTTGCTGCAATGATGGGATAAATTTGAAAGCATGGTTGAAGCAGAATCAAGAGCGAGCGGCGGCAGATATGCTGCCTGATCGTCGGAAACGTCAGCTTGCTTTGATCGGGGCATGGGTGGATGAAACGCAGGAATTTGTGGTTTCAATGTCTGATGCACAGAAAGAAGAACTCTTGGAAAACGCCAAAGCATCGGGTTTTTCGGATATGAATGCATATTTGCGTTCGCTGCTTGGTTTGGAGGAATCGAGGAGGTGACGGCATGAGGAACAGTGAAATGGGGTTGGAACACGCACTGAATTATTTTGAAAAATACCACAATCTTGACATCCCGGTGAAACACATTTGCGAGGATGGCTACCGGCTTGGTGCCTGGATCCAGTCGATGCGAGTGCGATGCAAGCGTGGAACGTTGGCACTGATCCTGAAAGCAAAGCTCGATGCGATGGGGATGATCTGGGACAAGGCGGCTTTTGAGTGGGAACGGAATTTTCAGGATTGCAAGGCGTATTACCTGGAGCATGGTGATCTGAAATTCCCTGAAGACCACAAAACATCACGAGGGATTTATGCCCAGAAATGGCTGGATTACAACCGGCAGAGCTTCCGGAAGGGGAAACTTTCTGAGGAGCAAATTGCACTTCTAAATTTCATCCATGCCTTCGATGATTTCCATCCGAAAGGTTGGATAAACCCGTTTGAAACAAAGAAACAACCTCAAAAGCGTCTGCATATCCGCATGACGGCGCAGGAATTGCAGTTCGTAACGAAGCAGGCGAATGCCGCTGGTTTTGCGAATGTGCAGTCTTATGTGCAGGAGATTTTGGGGAATCGATAAGGAGAGATTTATGATGTATAAGAAGTTTTTGACATTGACGTTGGCTGCGCTGCTTGCGATTTCGGCGACTGCCTGCAAGAACCAGAAACCGCAGGAGTCTGGCGTGGATTCCACTACCGAGGCTGCGACGACTGTTGCGGATACGACAGAGAGCAAGACAGAGACGACTGCAAAGGAGACAACCGCTAAATCTGAAACAACTAAAAAGGACGATGCTTCGCAGGAAACGACGGATGCATCTTCTACAGAATCGACCGATGCCGAGACCGCACCGGTCGTGATCGATGAGAAGGATGTTGATGACCTTGATGCCATTGAGCCGGAGCCGACTACTGAGGAGGTTTCTGATGAAACGAATGGTGAGCCGGTTTACGATGAGGATGGGTATGAGCTGCTGTAAAATCCGAAAGTCGCCTCTTGTTTGGCGGAAGCTTCCATAGCCTTTGAAAAGACCGAGAGGGTGGCATCGCAAACCAGTTTTCCACTATGCGTCGGTGAAAACCGCTGCCTTGTAATTCCCGAAGGTCCTGAACGCTCATTTTCAGTACAAAACCCGGCTGATATCATTCGATGCATGATATCAGCCGGGGTATTTGTTTTAAGGATATTCAGCTTGTTTTCAGAACACAAACTTTCGAGAAGTCATACTTCATCAAACGAACTGATGATCTCGACAACGTATTTCAGGAGGGTCAGGGAATCGTTGGTGTCGATTTTTCCGTTGCCGTCCACATCGCTGGCGTTCTTTTCTTCGGAAGACATATAGGTTCTGCCCAGGATGTACTTATTTACCATGATAACGTCCATAATGTCGATGCTGTTGTCCGCCGTCGGATCCCCAAGGAGATAGCCGATATTGAGCTCAAAGGGGTACACACCGCCATCGCAGACAGCGTAGACATATGCCGTTGTGGGATAGTCACCGGTGGTGACGTTGCCGTTATCGTCAAGCTCTATCGACCAAGTGCTGTTGTTCAGCCAGATGATCTCTCCCTCTCCGGGGACACTGAGCTGCGTGGTGCTGCTTTTGGGGATGAAGAGTTTTTGCGGTTTCTGTACCGGCTTGGCATCCTCCGGAGGATCGATCGCTACAAATTTCATCTGATGGATCGTAGTATACCACTCTGCTATTGAATTATCCAGTCCATAAACGGTGAAGTCCTCCGTCTTGTGATATCCGTACCATCCAAAATCACCGGTCATGCCCCAACCATCGTCATCATCCTCCGTTGCTTCCTCTGTTGGTTCGGGTTCTGGTGGGAGAGGTTCGTTAAATCCAAAGCACAGCGTACCCATACTTTGCAGTGTGGTCGGGAAGGTGACGGACGGCAGAGCAGGATCGTTGTAGAATACATCGCTGCCGATTATGATCAGTCCTTCCGGTAAGGTGAGAGAGGAGAGGACAGTGCAGTTCCGGAACGCAGAGTTGCCGATGCGCAGAACACTTGACGGCAGATCAGCACTTTCCAGCTTCACACAGTCTTCAAAGGCATGGCTGTTGATACGCTGGAGTGCAGGGGGAAATGCAAATGTTTTTAAGCTGGAGCATCCCTGAAATGCATATGACTGGATCTTGGTTATGCTATCCGGAAGTGTGACATTTTCGAGTGCGACTGCGTATCTGAAGGTACCATTGGGCAGTTCAGTAAGCGGCGTTTCGATCACTGCGCTTTTCAGTGCAGGGGTTCTGGAAAGAACACCGAAACCCATTTCCGTTACCGTTGCAGGAATTGTAATGCTTTCCAATCCGGAACCTGATAACGCACTGTCGTCGAGGGTTGTCAGACTTGCCGGGAGTGTCAGCTTGGTCAGTTCAGGAGTATTTTCAAAAGCATTGTAGCGGATCGATTCCAGCGTTTTCGGCAGCTTTACAGACTGCAGGGAGGTGCAGCTCCGGAACGTGTGCGGACCGATCATAGTGACACCATCCGGGATCTCAATGGTTTCCAGTGCATAGCAGTGGAAAAATGTCCAGCCTTCCCAATCGCCGATGCTTTGCAGAGTTGAGGGGAGTTTCAGCGTTTTGAGCTGTTCACAGTCGAGAAAGGCGCCGCCGCTGATCTGTGTTAGTCCCTCCGGCAAAGTGATGTCGGTCAAATGATCGCAGTAGGAAAAGGCACGGAATCCGATCGTTTCGATGGTACCCTCAAAGGTGATGCTCGTCAGACTTGAGCAGTTATCGAATGCCATCGAAGCGATGCTTGTGATGCTTGCAGGGATTGTGATCTCCTTGAGGCTTGTACAAAGACGGAAGTCACCCCAGCCGATCTGGCTCAGATCCTTCGGCAGGTGGATGGATTCCAGTGAGCGGCAGTTCTCGAAAGAGATCTCATTGATCTTTGCACCATCCTCAATGAAGACAGATTTCATGCCTGTGCAGCCAGTGCAGTTGATGTAGCTGTCCGATGCCTGCACATTGGCAGGAATGGTCAGTGCACCGATCCCTTCGCAGAATTGCAGAGCATCATAGGCAATATCCGTCACGGTGTCGGGCACGGTGTACGCATCCATCGCTTTCTGGTAGGGAACACGAATCAGCTTTGTCATGTCCTTGTTATACACAATGCCGTCCACACTGGTGTAGTAGGGGTTGTCGTGGGAAATGTTGATCTCAGCCAAGAGTGGTGCAGGGTCTGCCTTGCTGAAATAATACCAGGGGCTATAGTAGGGGATCCAATTGGTCAGCTGACCATCCGGAAGTCCTGCACCGAGATTCAGTACCTTGACCGAATCCGGCAGAGCGGTCGCTGCATAGATCAGGCTGTCTGGTGTCGTCACTGATTCAAGTGCTTCACACGCATCGAATGCATCCTGACAGATGCCAACGGTACCGTCACGGAATGTGACATTTTTTGCGGCGGCATCCACGTCAATCGCCCATGTATCGACATAATAAACGCCATCTGCTTCCTCCCAAACCTCACGGGGAAAGGCTTCCTTCGTGATACGGATGACGGGCAGTCCGTCAATTGTATCCGGAAGGACGATGTTTCCTGTGACAGAAGCATCGCATCCTGTGATGGCGATACCGTCGTTAAAGGGTTGATAGACCAGCAGAGACGGATCTATCACTTCAGCGGCAGCCATGATCGTGACAGCATTCACATCCTCAAAGTCTGTCTGTGGAACTGCTGCATCGGCAGCTTCGGTTTCTGTCGGATTGGGGGTGCTCTCCTCCGCATAGGTGTGCAGTGAGATACTCCCGGATACCAGAATGGCAGCCGAAAGCAGTGCAGCGATCCAGATTGATTGCTTCATTGGTTCTAACCTCCATATATCAGAATGAGCGTATCTGACCATTTGGTCAGATAATCACTGGATTATTATACCATATGTTTATCGAAAAAGCAACCCTTATTTGTTGAGAAAATGCGTGATAGCCTATTTTCTTAGATATTTTATGTATAATTGAAAACGGTATATACGGATGGTATTTATCGATGCCGAGATGAAAGAACGAACTCCCGGCATCACGCCGGGAGTTCCTCTTTCACTGATCTCAATTATTGAAGCTATTATAATATGTAAACACCGCCCCATCAGCGATATTTTCCTCATAATCCGACCAAATCACGTCGTTGTAGTGGAAGGTCAGGCTGCCATCGCCGTTTGTGTACTCGATGAAGTCCTTCATCAGCGTGCCGTCCATAGCATAGCCGATTGTCTCCTTGGTGCAGTCGTTATAGTCCACGATCACGCAATCGCCGACCGTTCTGACCTTGCCGGACATGGTCCACTCGGAGTGCTCCGCAGCGCTGCTGCTCCAGGAAACCTTGATGGTTGCCTGATCTGCGCCCTTTGCGGTCACGGTCATCATACCTCTGCCGTTGCTGTAGCTGCCGATGAAGTTCATGATCGGGTTCTGGCTACCCTTCGCATTCATCGCCGGAGCAGTATACACATCCTCGGAAACACAGTAATGCTTGCCGACAAAGAAATAGGAAACCTTGGAGCTGCCGTTCTTGGTGACGCCGATCTTGAATTCGTTGTCCTTGCTGTTGGTCGGCAGGGACTCGGCGCTTACCACCGTGTAGCCCTTGCCAACCGAGGAGCGGACGCTTGCCTCTGCCACACGCTTGTCAGCAAAAAACTGCATCACTTCGTTGTTTTCCTTGCCGTTGTATTCATCCAGTGTCACGCAGTAATAATCCGCTGCACACAGATACAGAACCTCGGAACGAACGAACTCCGGCGCAACGCCAACCTTATAAACGTGAGCTGTTCCGGGCATTTGCTCGATGCTGACAACTTCATAGCCGGTTCCAACGTACTCCAGCGCCTTCTGTGCGGCAGTGTTCTGTTCGTTGATGAGATTCATGACGGCGTTGGTGGAAACGGAAGCTGCGGAAGCCTGCACCATTCCACGGGTCATACCGCCAAAACCTGCGACTGCGATGGCTGCTGCCATCAGGATACCTGCTGCAAATACGTTCTTTCTCATGATAATCAATCTCCTTATTTTCATCAAATTTCTCAGGGGTTGTTCCCCTTTCCATGTCTCTATGATACCACGAAATCGATTACGTTTCAATATGCAGATGTGTGGCGATTTGTAGCGAAAGCTACAGATGTGGGTGGATGTGTTGTTTAAGTTACGGATGGGGGCGAAATTGTAGAGCATTTTTAACCACTGCCATTTCGCGGTTGGGACATCACCCACCCAATTTGTTGATTTTACCATTTGATGTACTTCGGGTATATTTTCGGTGTGCAATATGCACAAGCATCGAACACGATTCTTCCGCAAATCGCCAAAATATCGGGTCGCATCTTGAAAAAATACCCAATCCGTGTTACAATAAGTATATCCAGATTTTCCAGAGAAAGGGGCTTGACAAACATGATGCGCCATGATATACTTGTGACAGCACAGCACAGCACAGCACAGCACAGCACAGCACAGCACAGCACAGCACAGATGTTAGCTGTGTAGTTTTGTCATGCCCAAAAATCGATGAAAATAGAAGCGTACTCTATGGGATAGCTGTTTCCCGTGGGGTGCGCTTTTGTTGTATATGAAAGAATCTGATTTAGGAGGAACATGAGTATGAAACGAAACACGCTGAAAAAGACGAT
>CACXGK010000111.1 GCA_902767115.1 uncultured Ruminococcus sp. | reverse complement strand
TTCAGGGGTGAATTTCAAAAACAGTCCAGTGGACTGTTTTTGGAAGAGGGGCACTTTTTTGCAAAAAAGTGCCCCTTCTTTCGCCTTGGAATGCTCTTTCTGCCGCCTGTAGGCGGCAAATCAGACTTTATCGACAAGCTGATATCCCCCTCTTATCACAAGAGGGGGATATTTCTGTCAGGGTTTCCTTTAGTGCCTGCGGTAGTAAAAATGCACGTTCCACAGCACAAACAGTACGCACAGGATGGTCACGCCGGTATCCGCAAAGACCGAGAGCCACATATTCGCAAAGCCCAGGAATCCGAGCAGCATGATGGCGATCTTGACGGCAAGTGCAAAGCCAATGCAGAATTTCGCCGTTCTGCCGACACGTCCGGCAATGTCGAAAGCGGTCAGGATGGATTTCGGGTCGGAGCCAAGGAGAACAAGGTCAGCGGCTTCCATGGCAGCATCCGCACCGGTTCCCATCGCAGCACCGACATCTGCACCGGAAATGACAGGGGCATCGTTGATGCCGTCGCCGATGAACAGGACAGCGCCGTGTTCCTGACGAACCTGCTCCATATGACGGGGCTTGTCGTCCGGCAGGAGGTCAGCGTGAACTTCCTGGACACCCAGCGTTTCCGCCACGCCAACGGTATGCGGCTTGCTGTCGCCGGTGAGCATGACGGTGTACAGCCCACGCTCCCGGAGGGATGCGACGGTTTCCTTCGCATGGGGCTTGACCGTGTCGGACAGCACCAGACAGCCGGCATAGACGCCGTCCACTGCCACATAGACACACGTTCCGGCTTGCGGTGCCGGGGGGACTTGGACGCCTTCGAGAGTCATGAGTTTTTCGTTGCCGCAGGCAATGCGGTGTCCGCCGGCGGTGCCGGTCATGCCCTTGCCGGCGATTTCCTGCACGTCAGATGCCGGCTCAAAGAGCACAGCGTGCTCGGCAGCGTAGGCAAGGATGCTCTTGGCAACGGGGTGATTCGAGAAGCTTTCCAGTGCGGCGGCATAGCGCACGAGTTCCTCCAGACTGCCTTCGGACTTCATGGCAGTCACGGTGAAGGAGCCTTCCGTGAGGGTGCCGGTCTTATCCATGACAACGGCTTTGACCTGTTCAAGCGCTTCGAGGGTCAGACCGTCCTTGAACAAAATGCCCTTCGCAGAACCGGCTCCGATGCCGGAGAAGAATGCCAGCGGCACGCTCAGCACCAGCGCACACGGGCAGGAGATCATCAGGAAGTTGAGGGCGGTGTAGACCCAATGTCCCCAGTTCCCTGAGATCAGCGAGGGGATGATTGCCGTCAGCACAGCGATGCCCACCACGATGGGAGTGTAGACCCTTGCGAAACGGGTGATGAAGCGGTCAATTTTGGGTTTGCCGGCAGCGGCGTTTTCCACGCTGTCGAGAATGCGCTGCACCATCGAATCCTCCAGCGCTGCCGTCACTTGCAGTTCGATCACGCCGGAGAGGTTGATACAGCCGGACATCACCGCATCGCCCTCCCGGACGGTGACGGGAACCGGTTCGCCGGTCATGGCAGCGGTATCCACGGTGCTCTCGCCCTTGCAGAGGATGCCGTCCACCGGGATGCGGTCGCCGGCACGCACCAGAATGTGGTCACCGGGCTGAACGTACTCTGCCGGAATGGTCTCCGTGCTGCCGTCGGCATTGCAGATCTGGACGGTTTCGGGACGCATATCAATGGCGTCCATGACGCTGCGGCGGCTGCGCTCCACAGCAATGTGCTCAAAGAGCTCGCCAAGCCGGAAAAACAGCATAACGCCGGCAGCCTCCTCCCAGCTTCCGATGCAGATGGCACCGATGGTCGCCACGGTCATGAGGAAATTCTCATCGAAGATCTGCCCTTTGAGGATGCCACGAAAGGCGCTCAGCAGTACCTCCCAGCCCATCGCAAGGTAGGCGGCAAGGAGCAGCACCTTGGAAATGACCTCCGGCTGAACGTGGAGCAGATGCAGCACCAGTCCCACCGCAAAAAGCACGCCGCCGACGATCAGCGTGATGAGCGCTGGGTCGGTCTCCTTGTGGGAGTGCGCATGGGAAGCGTGAGCCTCCGTGTGGGATGCGGCATCCTGTTCGTGTTTTTCGTCCTGCTTGCAGATGCGGCAGGCGACCTCGTGGTCGTGATGCAGCACATGGGAATGCGCATGATGCCGCTGCCGGAGCGTGAACACAGCACCCTCCTCCACGGAATCCGCTGCCGCCTGAATCCGGGCAAGCAGCCCCTCGGTATTGGTCACGTCCAGGTGCAGCGTTCCCTGCGTGTAGGAAAGGGCGGCGCTTTCGACCATGTCAAGCTCCTGGATGGCAGCCTCGATCTTGGCGGCACAGTTCGGGCAGTCGATGCCCTCGAAGGTGTAAACAACTTTCATAATAGGCTCCTTTCGGGAAGTGAAAGTGAGTATCAGTTTCAATATTTGAACATTTGAATAACT
>CACXGK010000110.1 GCA_902767115.1 uncultured Ruminococcus sp. | reverse complement strand
TTCGCAGTTTTTGCACACACCTATTATACCAGATATACAAACAGAATGCAAGCGTTTCCCGCAAAAAAATCCCCATCCGGTGGAGAAACCGGATGGGGAGGGAGGTATTTACTTCACCGGCAGCGCATCAATAATCTCCACGACAAATTTCAGAATATTGAGGGAGTCGGTGGAGTCGAGCTTGCCGTTCTGGTCAACGTCGGCGAGCGCCTTGGCGTTTTCATCGAGCGTGGAAGCGCCCAGCAGGTACTTGTTGAGGGCGATGACGTCCATGATATCCACAGCTTCGTCAGCGTTCATGTCGCCGCAAACACCTTCAGCCGGCTCTCCGCCACTCGGCAGTGTCGGCTCATTATCAGAGGGTGTATCGGCGGGTTCATCGGAAGGCTCATCAGACGGTGCATCGGTCGGCTTGTCAGTCGGCTCGTCAGAGGGCTTCTCGGTGGGCTTATCCGTGGGAGCTTCGGAGGGCTTGGTGGTCGTTTCGGGGGCAGCGTCGCCGTCAGCCTTGGTGCCGTCCGGCTCGATGCCGTAGTAGAGCTTGCCGTCGAGGTAAACCGGCACGTAAGGTGTCATGATGCCCTTCACCTCGCCGTCCTCATCGACCTCTGCTTCCTTGGTGAGCAGATCCTGGTTCGAGAAATCATTAGACGCATCCCAGCCGTTCTGGTAATCCGGCAGGACGAACGCCAGCAGGATCTCGCACTGCTGCATACCCTCGGAAACCGGGAGCACGGCTCTGCCGTCCGGGAGGGTGACCTCTACGTAGTAGATATCGCCGTCATACTGCTTGACCTCGGAGATCTCAGCGGGCTTGACGCCGTTGCCGGAGTACATCGCACTCTGGTCACGGTCGCAGCGGACAACGACCTTGGTCGGGTCGAGCCCCATTGCCTTTGCTTCGGACAGATCCATGTAGTAGCGGAAGGAAATGTTATCCTGCACTCTTGCCGGCCATGCGGAGTGGTTGGTCACCTTGAAGCTGACAGTTGCGCCCTGTGCGCTCATGCCCTTGTCAGTGACTTCCACAAAGAACTCCGGACCGTCATGGGTCTCCTTCGGCGGGAAGGACGGATCGGACTTGCCGCCCTTTTCGTCGAGCATCTTGCACAGAAGTGCGGTAAAGCCTGCATTGTAGTCGGTCGCAACCTCGTTGTTGATGTAGTTGCCACGGTCGTCCTCGTAGGAACCGTCCTCATTCGGGCCGCCGACAAGCGCACCGTACAGGATGTGACGGTTGGTCGTGGGGGTTTCGAGGGCGTTCTTCCAGGAGCCGTGAGCGGTGCGGTGATGCGGATTCTTCGGGGAAGTCTCGTCATAGCCGCAGACATAGCTGCGGTTGTCCGGATTGTCACCGAGGGCGTAATTGATCTGCTCCTCGTAGAATTTCTTGTATGCGGAGGTATCCTGATCCTTGAGGACGGTGTCGCTTGCAACGGCTGCGATAAAGCCGGCGGTTTCCGCATAGCGCAGGCAGCCCCATGTGGTCAGCCAGCGCAGACCGCCGTCAAATTTCTTAACGCTGTTCGTCCAGTAATCGACGTGCTTTTTGACGTGGTTGATGTACTGTGCATCGCCGGTATTCTGCGCATACAGAAGCATACCGCCCTGCATGGTGTCATCCCAGCAGTGACCCCAGGTGTACTTCATCTCGCTCGAACCAAGCTCCTTGTCGAGGTTCGGGAGGTAGCTGGTTGCCTTGTCGAGGTATGCCTTGTCGCCGGTCGCTTTGTAGAGCCAGTTTGCGGAGTAGAACAGTTCGTCGTAGAAATGGCTCGAACGGTAGAATCCGGAGGCATTGGAATCGTTGTACACATCGTCAGACTTGGATGCATCCGCCAGCTCGAAGCAGTGCTCTGCGGTTTTCAGATACTTCTCACGCTTGGCATCGTCCACCCTGCCGTCGAGTGCGAGGTAGCCGGACGCCAGAGCTGCTGCCATGCCGCCAAAGACGCACGAGCAGCCCTCAGACGCTTCGAGTGTTTCACGAGCTTTGGCATAGTCCTGACCGGAGTCGAGCATACCGTACTCGTACAGCTCCGCCGGACCCCACCAGGTATGGTCCTCGGTACCGTTGCCGACCTGGAACACGATGGTATCCCCCTTGTCGCAGCGCACGAAATAGTCCATGACGTATTCGAGATTATTGACGTAATTCTGCATCTCACCGGATTTCTCCACGCCGTCCGGGTACTGGTACAGACCCCACGCCAGCATGGAAGCGGAATATGCCATCGGGAGATTGAATTTCACATGGTCGCCGGCATCGTACCAGCCGCCGTCGATCTCGTCAATGACGTTGGAGTCACCCTTCCACTCGACACGGTTCCACTCCGGCAGATTGCCAGCCTGCTGGCACTCGTAGAAAAAGAGCGACATTTGCAGCGCCTTGGCGTAGTCGGGGTCAGAGCCGGCGGCAGAGACCGGCGCTGCGGGAACGGCACCAAGCAGCATAGATGCCGCAAGGACTGCGGCAGTCAGACGTTTCTTCATACATGATCCTCCTCTTTATTAGATACCTTTCTGGTACAGACACAGATACCTCTCAAACTGTATTCTGCTATTGTATAGTTTACCACAATTTTTACAAAAAGTCAACTGCTTTTTGGACGTCCATATACCGGTAAAAATCCGTCCGGTCAGGTTTGGGAAGAAAAAATGATAAAATAATGCATTTTCCTGCAACCGAATGCCGCCTGCCGGGGTATTACTTACAGAAGGCCATCCAAAGGTGGCATATCAGTGGACAATTATGATGTAGTTTAGGAGGAAATACTATGCCAAAGTCGTATCGTGAATTTTTTGAAAGCACTGGAAAAAAGGGACTGACCGAGGAGCAGCGTAAACCGCTGGTCAATATGCGTGCGCTGATGAATTCTTTCAAAACGAATACCCTGTTCCTGGAAAAAAATGCTGCCAAGCAGGTGGGTACAAAAGAGCTCACCGAGGCTGAAATGCATGAGTACAAGGAAAAACTGTCTGCTTTCCGTGATTCTTTCAGGAATGCTTCCGATATCCTGGCGGATTTTGACAGATCATGGAACAAGCAGCCGGAAAATCAAGCTACCGCTCAGAAGTTTGATACCTGTCTGAATCAAACGATCGGTCTCATCCATATGCTGCAAAACAACGATCAGCTCGATTTTTTTGATACCTTCATGGACGCTGGTCTTATGCTGCATGATCCGTCGCAGGAGGAGCTGATGACACAGTTCTACGGCAATCAAAGAGTGCCGTTTGACATGAAAGCCCAGCCCCTGTTCGACTTCCTGCACTTCATGAACGACAACTTTGATGCCGGGATCGATATCAAGGCATTTGAGGACAAGGTCGCTGCCTACCAGGAAAGAAGGGCGCAGCGTGAGATCGAGCGTGAGAACCGTCTGGAGGAGGAGCTTACCGAAAAGCTGCGCACCAAGATGGCAGCGGCATCGAGTGAATTTGACGCCGCCAAGCTCTGGCTGAGAGGTCACGAGACCTACAAGAATGCCGGCATTGCATTTGACCAGCTGAAAAGGGGCGCCAATATGGTGATGGAACAGGATCTGGACAAGATCGATTCGCTGGAAACTTTGCAGAAACTGAAGGATCAGATTTCCCAGAAGGAAATCATGAGTGCTTACTCCGAGCCCGTGCGTAAGGCAAACAAGGCGTACTTTGACCACAAGCGTGAGGACGGTCAGTGGAATGACGATGTGAACGAGATCCAAAACAAAAACGCCCGGAATCGTATCAAGGCGGTCAAGAAAATGGACGAGGTCGCTGACCTGCTCGATCAGTTGACGGCACTCAAGGCGAAGAAGATCAACCGGAAGATCGCTGAAAAGCAAGCGGAGCTGAAAACTGACATCACCTTCGACAACATGATGAAGCGCTACAAGAATGACGAGAAGGCATTTGACGCTTTTAATGCTAAGTTTACTAATGGCGCACTTGGAAATATGGGCTTTAAGTGGAGATTGGCTGACAATGAGACCCATAAAGAGGTTTTCAAACCTGTATATGATGCACTGGTTGCGTTACAGGGCTCGGTCAATGCGGTAAGATACGAGAGCGAGAATGATATAGAAGACAAGCTAAAGACTCCGAAGGAAAAGACAGAATGGTTAGCGAGAGTCAAAAAGAATACAGACATTCTGAAGAATACTCTGACAACCGGCGACAATGCATCCCTTGTGTTCGCTGCGGCGGAACGTTCGGGCAATGATGCGGTTGAGAATGTATTCGGGAAACTGGTCGAACAGCTTCGTGCCACCAATGAACTGTTTAACGCCGGTATCCCGGTCGATGATCTCCTGAAAAAGTACGAGACCTTCAAGCAGGCGCATCCAGATTATCTGGATCCCAACTTCAAGTACCAGCCGGTCGTAAACGAGCAGCCCAAGGCAGAGGAGATCCCCATCGTTGAGAATAAGATCATCGGTGATGTCATTTACAAGGAGGAGCCCCTGGTAAGCATCGAGCATGATGAGATCGACCTTGAGGATGTGACGACGGTCAATGCCTTTGCTGGGCGGAGGAAGGCGCACGCAGAGGCGGACATTGAGAATGATGACGATGCGCTGGAGGCGGAGGAGCCTGTGATCGAGAAGCCGGAGATCAATGCCGATAAGGAGAATCCGGCATTCACAAAGGCTGTCCAGGCAGACAGAGATCAGCTCTGGGCGGTCTGCAATGACATCAAAAAGAAGCAGGAGATCACCGATCAGCACAGGGAGCAGTTCATGAGCAGCTTTGCCAACATTCTGGCAGCAAGCATCATGAATGAATCCGGCTTGACAGCGCCTGGCAGCAAGGCATATCAGGAGCAGAAGAATGCCTATGCACAGTCCCTGATCCAGGATGGCAGTCTGAAAACCATGCTGTACGGCAAGGATACCGAAAACTTCAATAAGCACCTGACAAACGCCTTCACCAAGAATGCAAACGGTCTGCGTTTCGGGTACATGGACTTCCTCAAGCAGTTCAAGAAGGATAACCTCACCAACGACAAGAAGAACCCCATGCTGGAGCTCGATAAGAACATGACAAAATAATCATTTCCTTTCTAAAACGCCCCCGTATCTGCTGCAAGGTACGGGGGCGTTTGTCTGTCAAAGCATTTGTTCGGCTTTAATGACAGTGGAAAAAAAGGGGATTTAAGGGGGCGCAGCCCCCTTATCATAGAAAAAATAGCCCCCTCCCCTCTGGGGAGGGGGTTGGGGGTGGGGCACTCCTCAGTCAAGCTGATACAGCAGTGCATTGCAGATGGCGGCGGCTATATTGCTGCCGCCCTTGCGTCCTCTGGCGACGATGCAGGGGATGCCGGTCTGGATGATGCGCTCCTTGGACTGCACCACGTTCACAAACCCGACCGGAACGCCGATCACAAGCGCCGGTCGAAAGCTGCCTTGCCGGATGTGTTCTTCGAGCCGCAAAAGGGCAGTCGGGGCGTTGCCGCAGACGTAAATGACAGGTCTGCCGAGAGATGCCGCCTTGTCCACGGATGCAGTGGCACGGGTGGAGCCGTTGCGCTTGGCAGCTTCGGCGATGTCCGGGTCCGCCATAAAGCAGACCGCTTCGCACCGATGGCGTGCAAGGGCAGGCTTATTGATGCCGGCAAGCGCCATGTTGGTGTCCGTCACAAAGAGCACGCCCTGTCGGATGGCATCGTGTGCGATCCGGACGGCGTCGGGGGAAAAGTAGAGGTTGTCGCAGTAGTCGAAGTCCGCACTCGTGTGGATGCAGCGCATCACGATCGGTCGCTGCTCGTCCGGAATGGTGCGCTCTCCCAGCTCCTGCGCTATGATCTCAAAGCTCCTGCGCTCGATATCCTGCGGCAGGACGTATTCGATATTCATATGCCATCCTCCAGTATCCTGTAGATTTTGTCCATGTCAAGGGCTTTTCGCACGGCATCGGCAAGGATGTCAAACTGCGCCTCCCGGTACGCCTTGCGGTCAATGGCAGTGCCGTCGAAGTGCAGCCCCTTGCGGTCATACAGCGCACGCACCAAAGCGCCGGCGCATTCGGCTGTGTCGAAAATGCCGTGGATATAGCTCCCGGCGGTGTTCCCCTTTGCACAAAGGCAACCGCCGGGTGTCCTGCCCATGTGGACTTCATAGCCCTCGTATTTCGCCCCGGACAGACATGACCAGAAGCCGTCAGAGATTGCCGGGAGAACCCCTTGCACCTGTGACTGGTGCTTGTCGGGGGAAAAGACGGTCTCGCCCGGAAGCAGCCCAAGCCCCTGCACCTCGCCGCCGCCCTCTGCAAATGCCGGGTCGGAAATGCGTGTGCCAAGCATCTGGTAGCCGCCGCAGATGCCGAAAATAGGTGTGTCGTGCAGACGCAGGAGCGCTGTTTCCAGACCACTTGTGCGCAGCCATCTGAGGTCGGCGATGGTGGATTTGGTGCCGGGGAGGATGCAAAGATCGGGAGTTCCGAGGGCTTCATACCGGGACACATACCGGACGGAAACGCCGTCGTACTGTGTGAGTACGTCGAAATCGGTGAAATTCGAGATGTGCGGCAGCCGGATCACGGCAATGTCGATGCAGCCGGTGACGGCAGAGGCTTCAAGCTTGTGGGACAGGCTGTCCTCGTCCTCAATGTCGGCGTGGACGTAAGGAACAACGCCCAGCACCGGGCAATTTCCACGTTCCTCCAGAATGTGTACACCGTCCGCAAAGAGACTTGCATCCCCCCGGAACTGGTTGACGATGAGCCCCTTGACGAGGGAGCGTTCCTGCGGTTCGAGGAGTGAGAGCGTGCCGAGGAGCTGCGCAAAGATGCCGCCGCAGTTGATATCGCCGATGAGCAGGACAGGGGAGCGCACCGCCTGCGCAAGTCCCATATTCACGATGTCGTCGGCTTTGAGATTGAGCTCGACGGGGCTGCCGGCGCCTTCGATCACGAGGATGTCATGCGCATCGGAAAGCTTGCGGTAGGCATCGAGAATTTCGGGCATGAGGGCGGTTTTGTGCCGGAAATAGTCCCGTGCTTTCATGTTGCCACGGGCTTTGCCGTTCACGATGACCTGCGAACCGACATCGGTCGTGGGCTTGAGCAGCACGGGATTCATCAGGACGGACGGCTCGATCCCAGCCGCCTGCGCCTGCATCGCCTGCGCACGTCCCATTTCGAGCCCATCGGCGGTGATGTAGGAATTGAGCGCCATATTCTGCGATTTGAAGGGCGCTGCCGAGTAGCCGTCCTGCTTGAAAATGCGGCACAGCGCTGCCGTCAGGTAGCTCTTGCCGACATTGGACATGGTGCCCTGGAGCATGATGGGTCTTGCCATTACAGATACCTCCGGAG
>CACXGK010000109.1 GCA_902767115.1 uncultured Ruminococcus sp. | reverse complement strand
GATTACGACGATGAGCTCTACGAGTGTGAAGCCCTTAACCTTGTTTGTTTTCATAACGAAAACCTCCTTATAAAATATGTTTCAGGATAAGGGCGGAGGGCTTTGAAATTGTGACAAAACTGTTGACAAAAATCGGATTTTATGTTATAATTCTCCTATCATGTGATCGTGAAAGGGGATATGTTTATGCGATGCAATGTTTGCGGCAGAGAGCTCAAGCCCGGACAAATGTTCTGCCAGTGCGGCAATACGGTGAATACCGCCGGCACTGGCGGCGAGCTCAGCCTGAACCGGGGGTCGTCTGCGAAGTGGATCATTTTTGCGGCAATTGCCGGATTTGTGGTGATCGCTATGCTGGCGGCGATCTTCATTTTCGGACTGGTCGGGCATTCCAGACAGCTCACCGATCGTTCCCAGTGGGAGACACGGACGTGTGCGAATTACCGCATCACCCTCCCGGCGAATATGCACGAATCCGACATCATCGACCACGAAGGCTCCGAGCTGACGGCACTCGACACCTACCAGTCCAGCGCTGCCATCGTGGATGTGAATATGCTGGCATTCACCGAGCAGCAGAAGAAAGGGCTGAAACGCAAGAAGTTCGTGGAGCTGTTCAAGGAGCTGTTCCCGGCGAGTGAGGTCAACGGCTACCCTGTCTCTCCGCAGGAGCACGGCAATATGATCTATATCGAATACCCCCAGGATGCACCCGGTATCTTTTGGGGGAGCAATGAGGCATGGGTCACGGATGCGTGCTTTGTGACGAATGAGGCGTTCTACGAGGTCGAGGTCTACATCCCCTCCGACAAGAAGGAGGAATACCAGGAGTACGTCTTTGCATGGCTCGACTCCTTCCGTGGCAACTGATACATTTATAATAAACGAAACGGCTGTACCCTGTGTGTAGGATACAGCCGCTTTTTTTGTCGGCTTACGCCGACTTAGGAGGGGCTCCTCGCCCCTCCTAAACCACCCTCGGCAGGACTATGCAGCCCTGCACCCGCAGTTTTGAATCATGTTAAGCTATTAGCATTGGATAGGACTTCCTGACGATTCCAGCACAAATGCTTACTGGATCGTAAAGAATCTCTGCTTGAAGGTGACGCTTTCGCCCTCGTGCAGCTCCTGATAGCCGGAGAGCTGACGGGGAATGTCGAGATTCGGGGCGTCGATCATGGCACTCATCGGCTCCGGGCAGAAGTAACGATTGAAACCACGGTCGTTCCAGAAGATCCAGAACTTGTAGTTCTCGCTGACCTCGTAGCCGATCTTCTTGCCGCTGGCACGATCCTCCACGGTGATGCCGTAGAAATCCTCGCCGTTCAGATCCATATGCTCTGCAAAGAACATTTCGTTGTCAATGACCTGGAGCACCGGACAGCGCTTGCCGGTCAGGTATTCCTGGTCGTGAACGCTCAGATCGACCGTTTCGAGGGTCGGCAGGCAGCGTTCGTTGAGCACCCAGCGCTTGCCGATGGGGGCGGTGATGCGCTGGTCAGCTTCCTTGGCGCCGAGGACGAGGGGGGAATTGAGGGATGTGTGCGTTGCGACCGAGATGGGGAGCACCTTCTGGGACAGGTCTGTCAGCGTGAATTCGTACTCCAGTCCGCAAGCCGACAGTGTGAAGGTGAACTCTGCCTTGAACTTGACAGGCAGATACGGGAAGAACTCGTCCTTCTCGTCATAGAGGTACTCGGTCTTGCACCAAGCGCAGTTGTCGTCAGCCTTGTGTTCGACGATGGTGTGTCTGCGCTTGTGCAGGAAGCCGTGGATGTGGTTGTTGTAGGGTGCCTTCTCGTTGACAGGCAGGTGGTAGGTCGCATCCGAGGTGCGCAGAACGCCGTCTGCAAAGCGGTTCGGCAGGTAGAGCGTCGGCAGACCCCAGACCTCAGCGGATTTGATAAGCTCCTCGTAGGTGTTGTCGTCGTTGAAACGGAAGAACTCAATCCCGTTTTTGACATCGCACAGGCGAATGACGTTAGAGCCGAGATCGGGTGCGATCAGTGCTGTGTAGCCACCGGCATCGAGCCGGACACAGGGCATATTGCCCCACTGCATCATTTGGGTCGTGTTGTTCATTGGTGATACCTCCTTGTTTTGCGTTGGCGGCAGGGTGATTGTCGGCTTGCGCCGACTCAGGAGGGGCTGCGACCGAGGACGAGGCAAGATGCTGTCCGAAGACGAGCAGTGCTGTGCTTGGATATGACCACAGCCTCGCCCCTCCTAAACCACCCTCGGCAGGACTATGCAGCCCTGCACCCGCAGTTTTGAATTAGAATAGCTGAACTTTTAAGCAACGCTTATATTTAGTCTATTATACCACACAACCCCGGATTTGTCCAGAGGTGAGCGGAAATGTTCCCAATTTGCACAGCATTTTTCTGCTGAATTGTGCAAAATCACAAAAGCCGCACAGGGCGGACGCCGCCTTACCGTGTGACGTGTCAAAAAGCTCGAAAGCCCCTTGCAAAGGCGGTGAAATCGTGTTATAATAAGTACATCTGCGGTTTTCACTGCAAAAAATACGTGACCAAATATGAGTGACCACCATTTTGGTCAGATGAGGAGGAAATCATGGCAAATGCAAAAGCGGCTGTCAAGCCGGCTTCTGCCGGATCCGACATCGGCAGCGTCCTGATGGGATGGCTGTCACGGAACCGGTTCTATTTTCTCGCCTTCTTCATTCCGGTCATCCTGATGTACATCGCCTATGCGATCTTCGGGCTGTATCCGTTTGGCGAGAATTCCGTGCTGGCGTTGGACTTCAATGCACAGTACGTCTACTACTTCGAGTACCTGCGTGACGCCTTCTGGGGCGACGGCAGCTTCTTCTACAGCTGGGGGCGTAATCTGTCCGGCGGTATGATGGGCGTGGTCGGCTACTATCTGGCAAGCCCCTTTACCCTGATCGTGATGCTCCTGCCACGCAAGATGATCCTGACGAGCCTGCTCATCATGATCCTGTGCAAGATCGGTTCGGCAAGCGTGACCTTCAATCTCTATCTCCAGAAGTCCAAGGGCTTCACACCCCTCAATGCGACCATCTTCTCGGTGCTCTACTCGATGATGGCATACATGATCATCCAGACGGTAGACCCCATGTGGCTGGACGGTCTGGTGCTGCTGCCGCTGGTGGCACTGGGACTTGAACACCTCATCGACGACGGCAGAAAGCTCGGCTATATCATTCCGCTGGCGCTGATGTTCGTGGCAAACTTCTACATCGGCTACATGATCGGCATCTTCACAGCGATCTACTTTATCTACTACCTGTTCTTCGGCAAGGAGGAACGCCGTGGCAAGGTGAAGGATTACCTCTACACCTGCTGCAATTACGGCGTCAGCTCCATCGTGGCTGTGATGCTCTCGGCATTCATGATCCTGCCGGTCTATAATGCATTGCAGCTCGGTAAGTTCGACTTCACCGACCCGGATTTCAGCTTCCAGGTGCAGTTTGAGCCGGCGACCATCCTGGCACAGCTCCTCACCGCACAGTACGACTCCGTCAATGTCCAGGGCAGCCCGGAGATCTACTGCGGCATCCTGACCGTGGTGCTCCTGCCGATGTTCTTCCTGAATTCCAAAATTTCGCTGCGCAGGAAGTTCGGTTATGGCTTCCTCTGCACGGTGATGTTCTTCTCCATGTACATCAAGCCGGTGGATATGTGGTGGCACGGCGGACAGGTGCCGAACTGGCTTCCCTTCCGGTATTCCTTCATCATTTCCTTCATTCTGCTGTCGATGGCGGCAACGGCATTCCAGCATCTCGACGGCATCAAGCCAAAGCATCTGGGGGCCATCTTCTTCGGGGAAATGGCTGTTATCCTGTATATCCACGGTCTGGGCTATGAGCATCTCGATGTGATGAGCTCGATCTGGCTCTCCATCGGACTTGCCGGTGCATATCTCATCATCCTCTACGTCAAGAAGATGCGTGAGGGCAAGCGTCTGGTTCCCATCATGCTCCTGTGCATCATCTCCGGTGAGCTGGTGTTCAATGCGGTACAGACCATGCATGACCTCGATGAGGAGGTCGCTTATTCCACCAAGGCTTCCTATGAGGGCTTTGTGGAAAACGGCAGAATTGCCGTGGACAAGATGGAGCAGCACGACAACGGGCTCTATCGTTCCGAAAAGACCTATACCAGATGCATCAACGACAATATGGCATTCGGCTTGAAGGGTCTGACCCATTCGAGCTCTGTCATGAATGCGAAGATCCTGAGCTTTATCGAGACACTCGGCTACAATTCCAGAAGCTACTACACCCGGTATGACGGCACGACGGAGCTTGCGGATTCCCTGCTCGGCATCAAGTATGTCCTCGACCGTGACGGCAAGGCAACACCCCAGGCAGGTGACGATGTGGCGACCATCAACCAGCGCTGGCGCACAATGCTGCATGATTCCTACACGCTCGTAGATTCCCACAGCTACACGGAGAAGAACTCCGACGGCTCTGATAAGCCGGAGACCACCATCGGTATCTACGAGAACCCGAATGCGCTTTCCATCGGCTACATGGTCGATGATGACCTCCTGCGCATCGACCACCTCGGCAATGACAATCCGTTCAACAGCCAGAACGTCCTGCTTTCCACCATGCTCGGACAGACCGAGTTTGACGAGGAGGGGCAGATCGCTTCGACGTCCTCCTACTACCGCCGCATCCCGATCGAGGATGCTGTGCTGGGTGCGGTGACACTTTCGGACTACAACGGACAGGCCTGCTACACCAGACAGCCCGACGGCGACCCGACGGTGGATTACCGTTTCACCGTGGACAGTGACGACGAGGTCATGTTCTTCCTCAAGACCGAGAACGAGCAGGCTGTCAACCTCTGGCTGGGCGTCTATGACGAGGAACTGGGGGACTATGTCTTTGGCACCAACGGCTTCGGGCAGTACTTCGAGACCCATAATTACAGCATCCTGAGCCTGGGTCACTTCACCCCCGGCACACAGGTCGCTCTGCGTCTGACCGTTCTGGAGAAGGACAATGCGACCATCATCAAGGAGCCGTTCTTCTACTACTTCGACCGTGATGCCTTCCAGGCGGATATCGACAAGCTCAAAGACCAGCAGCTCCAGATCGAGCGCTTCAACACGACCCACATCGAGGGTACGGTGGAGGCACAGGACGGACAGGTGCTCTTTACCTCCATCCCGTATGAGCCGGGCTGGACGGTGAAGGTGGACGGCAAAAAGGTCAAGACCTCTGAGATCCTCAAGGCAATGATCTACGTACCGCTGACTGCCGGCACCCACAAGATCTCCATGAGCTACACACCGCCGGGATTTGTCTCCGGTGTGATCCTGTTCATCATTGGTGCAGGAATGTGCGTGATGTTCTATTTCTACGACAAGAAGAACAACAAGATCCTCCTTGCCCGTGCCAAGACAAAGAGCCGTGAGCAGAAGGCTCCCGTGCGTGCTGCCAAGGCGCAGACCGCCGATGCCGACGAGGACACCGACGACCACGGACAGAGTGCAGAGGATGCACCGACGGATGAGATTCCGGAAGCGTAAGAGTTGTTTTCGGTCGCAAGCGACCGATCAGGAGGGGCTTCTCGCCCCTCCTAAACCACCCTCGGCAGGACTATGCAGCCCTGCACCCGCAGTTTTAATGATTTAAGGGCGGCATTCCGGATGGAGTGCCGTCTGCGTATCCACTCGCATATACTGAAACAAATGAAAGGAGCTACCCCCTATGATCAAACTCCAGATCCCTGCCACCAGTGCGAATCTGGGAGCAGGCTTTGATGCGCTGGGACTGGCGCTGCAATTTTACAACGATGTGGAAATGGAGGAATCCGACTGCATCGACATCACCTCTGCGGACGGGACACCGATTCCGACCGATGAACATAATCTGATCTATATTTCCGCCAAGGATCTCTACGAGGTCTGCGGCAAGAAACTGCCGGGGCTAAAGCTCGTGCAGACCAACCGGATCCCGTTTACACGGGGCTTGGGTTCGAGTTCGGCTTGCATCGTGGCAGGACTGGTGGGTGCCAATCACCTGCTTGGCGACCCTCTGGGTACGGATGATCTGGTAGACCTGGCGGCACAGATCGAGGGACACCCGGACAACACCGCCCCGGCACTCCTCGGCGGCATCGTGACAGCCGTATTTGACGGCAGACGGGTACACTGGGTCAAGCAGGAGGTCTTTACAAAGCTGCGGTTTGTGGCGATGATACCGGACTTCGAGCTGAAAACCGAGAAGGCGAGAGCCTGCCTGCCGCAGCAGGTGACGCACAGGGATGCGGTGTATAATCTGTCCCGTGCGGCGCTGTTTTCGGCATCGCTCCTGACGGGAAAGTTTGAGAACCTGCGGACTGCCGTCCACGACAAGCTCCACCAGCCCTACCGGATGGCACTCATCCCCCACGCCCGTGAGGTGTTTGATATTGCCTATGCGCACGGTGCGTATGCGGTCTACATCTCCGGTGCAGGCCCCACCATCATGGCGATCGCTGACGAGGAGAATACCTACTTCGCCGGCAAAATGCGCTTCTCCCTCGATAACGCCGGTCTCACCGGCTGGGCTGTCCACGACCTCAAGATCGATAACGTTGGGGCGGCGGATCGCCGCTGATGCAATAGCTGTTATTTCAAGTCCTTGCTTCGGTGTCCGCAATGCGGCTAATGCCTATCGGCAAAAGCCGCAAAGCTGGGCTTTTGGTTTTCGCCGTGCGTGGCACGGCTTTGAAAGCTTGGTTTTCTTGTCGTGTGAAACGGCGGCGAATGGCGAATTATTTTAGAGTTGATAGACGAAAGCCTTTCATCTATCACCGCCCTATAAGGAAGAGAAAATCTTGAAATCTTGACCCCTGAAATGGCTCTGTTTCGGGATTAATCAACATTTCCGCGGGTCAAAAAATGGAAATCTTGGCGGCGGATCGCCGCTGATGAGTTTGCCCCCAATGGCTAACGCCAAAGGGGGCAGTTTGCGTATAGAGAGCAAAACCCAGCTTTGAGCCCTTTGCGAAGCATTGGGCTCATTGCGGACACCGAAGGACGGACTCTCCCTCACCGCTATCTCGCCAGCGCCGATCCGCCGCCTTGACAAGGTGGGGGGATTGTGGTATAATGAATAAAAGATTCCACAATGGAAGGTGATGTTTATGAAAAAAGCAGGATTCCGGATGAGCGCTTTGATGAGCGTGACGATGGGGCTTTTGCTGACGGGCGTGGGGCTGATCTCGTCCGGGCATTTTACGGTGCCGGCGTTTGTCACGAGCTTTCTGCTGAGTGTCGTTGTGGCGCTCCTGATCGGCGTGATCGTGCCGATGCCCAAGATCAATCAGGCGCTTGCCCGAAGGTTTCAGCTCGTTCCCGGCTCCATGAAGGCAAGAGCCATCGAGACTCTGGTCTCTGATGCGATCTATACCCCCATCATGACCTTCGTGATGGTCACCCGTGCGTGGTTCCAGATACGGAAGATGGGGGAGGGCGTGCCGCCCTATGTCCCCATGCTCCTCAAAGAGCTCCTGATCGGCTTTGTACTGGCGTACCTCGTGATCTTCCTCGTGACACCGTTCTATACGAAGCTCGCCATGCGTGGCGTCACACCCCCGGACAAGCCGGAACAGAGGTGAGCATTGGCTACTTTCTACAAAAAAGCTCTGGAAATCCGTCTGGAATTTCGGGGGCTTTTTTCGTTTCCCCCCTTGACTTTTGTGAGGGGAATGCGGTATAATAGAAGAAGATAACACGTTGACTGAGAGAGTAGGCATTCCTTCGTCTTTCTACAGAGAGGTACACGGCTGCTGGAAGTGTACCGTCAGACCGGAATGGTGAAGTTCACTCACGAGTGGCGCTGCCGAAGCGAGCTTTCGTTGTAAGCGGCGATGTGGTGTCCGCATTAAGGACAAAGGGAGTGTTAGCTCCCCTCCAATGGGTGGTAAAGCAAGCGTGTCTTGTCCTGATTGGATGAGGGACGCTTTTTTAATTTCAAAAAGTTTACATGAGGTGAAGAAATGAAGGAACAACTCAAAAACATCGAGGAACGTGCAAAGGACGCCATTGCATCCGTTGCTGACCTCAAGTCACTGGAGGAGCTGCGAGTAGGGCTCCTCGGCAAGAAGGGCGAACTGACCAGTATTCTCAAACAGATGGGCAAGCTTTCCGCAGAGGAGCGTCCGGCGATGGGACAGCTTGCCAACCAGGTCAGAAGCCAGCTCGAAACCATGATCGCTGACAAGACCAAGGCACTCCAGAGTGCGGCACAGAATGCACGGCTTGCAGCCGAGACACTGGACATCACCTGCCCCGGCACAGCGCCTAAGACCGGTACCCTGCACCCTCTCCAGATCGTGGAGAACGAGGTCAGGGAGATCTTTCTGGGTATGGGATTCTCCGTGGCAGACGGTCCGGAGGTCGAGTATGACTACTACAACTTCGAGGCGCTGAACCTCCCCCCGAACCATCCGGCTCGTGATACGCAGGATACCTTCTACATCACTGACAACATCCTGCTGAGAACCCAGACGTCCTCCGTGCAGGTACACGTCATGGAGACCCAGAAGCCGCCCATCCGTGTGATCTCTCCGGGGCGTGTCTACAGAAGTGACGCTGTGGATGCAACGCATTCTCCGCTGTTCCACCAGATCGAGGGACTGGTCATCGACAAGGGCATCACGATGGCAGACCTGAAGGGGACACTGGAGCTTCTGATGCAGAGACTTTATGGTGACGACTGCAAGATCAGACTGCGTCCGCACCACTTCCCGTTCACCGAGCCGTCTGCGGAGGTAGACGTGATGTGCTTCCAGTGCATGGGCAAGGGCTGCCGTATGTGCAAGAACGAAGGATACATAGAGCTCCTCGGTGCCGGTATGGTGCATCCGTGGGTACTGGAGAATTCCGGTATTGATTCGAGTGTGTACTCCGGCTTTGCGTTCGGCTTAGGTCTGGAGCGCATCGTCATGAGAAGATACAACATCTCCGATATGCGCCTCCTGTTCGAGAACGATACACGCTTCCTCGAACAGTTCAAGTAAGCGCCGGCAGGCTGAGCCTGCACGCATGATAGCGGTGAGGGAGAGTCCGTCCTTCGGGAACCGCAATGACCTTTGCGCTTTGCGCAAGCGGTCAAAGCTGTGTCTCATAAACCGTCTATACTTTAGTGTGCTGAATCAAGAAGCTCAAGAGGCTCAAGAGTCCGCCCCTATAGAATTTGAACCCCTTGCTTTAGCTGATTAAAATCCGTCGCCGCAGGCGACACCACAACTTCTAACTCCTAACTTCTAACTTTACACTAAAAAAGGTGGTGAATCCGTGTCGCAGTTCAAACCCGATGACGCCCTGATGGGGTGTCCGCTGTACCGGCGGCTGCTGCCGAACAAGTGGAAAGCACAGGTCACGGAAGCCGCATTCCTGCTCGTGATGTTCGGGGGCGACTTTGCAGGGGTCTGGGCGATCGAGAGCCGGGAGATCCGGAATGACCTGATGATCGCACAGAATATCGGACTGCATGTGCTCCTGTTTGCGTTCACGATGATGATGATCCTGGTGTCCGCTCACGAGAGCCGCCACGCAAAGCAGGAAATGCAGAAGCGTGCCGAGCGCCTGAGCCGTATCTCCGAAGCCGGCTTCTGGGCGCTTGACCAGGAGGTCTCGATGGCAGAGCTGCGGTATGGGACGTTCTATTTCCTGAAGAACTACCTCTATGCGCCGCATGAACGGCTGCTGCTGCGCTATGCGGATATTGCCACATGGCGGTTTGGTGACCATTTCAGTACACTGACCGGTACGCTCAAAGACCAGTACCTCATCCTCACCGAAGCAGACGGCTTTGAGACAAAGCTCCTTGTCCGCCAGCGTGCTGCCATTGTGCAGGATCACGATCAGGTGAAGGTGAAGCTCGATTACTATATGATGAAGGCGAAATATCCCAATGGTTCGCCGTATTCCCAAAAACATTAAGGAGGGTATACCCCATGAATTTATCATTAAGATGGCTGGCAGATTATGTCCAGACTGGTGTCAGCCCCAAGGAATTCTGCGCTGAGATGACCCTCAGCGGTTCCAAGGTCGAAGCCTACGAGGAGGAGGCAAAGCGCTTAGAGGGCTTTGTGGTCGGCAAAATCCTCGAAAAGAAGCAGCATGAGAACGCCGATGCGCTCTTTGTTTGCCAGGTGGATATGGGTGAGGCAGAGCCTGTCCAGATCGTCACCAATGCGAAGAACGTACAGCCCGGTGACCTTGTGATCGTTGCCACTCCCGGCACGACCGTCCACGAGGGAAATGAGTCCATGACCATCAAGGTCGCAAAGGTGCGTGGTGTAGAGAGCCGTGGTATGTTCTGCGGTCTGGAGACGCTGGGACTGACCCAGAACGACTTCCCCTATGCAGACCCGGTGAGCGTGTTCGTGCTCCAGGAGGACTGCAAGCCCGGTCAGGATGCTGCTTCCGCACTTGGTGTGGATGATGTGTCTGTGGAATTCGAGATCACCTCGAACCGTCCGGACTGCCTGTCCGTCATCGGTCTGGCAAGAGAGGCATCTGCGACCTTCAACGTGCCGCTGAATGTCCCCACCCCGAAGTTCAACGGTTCCGATGAGGACATCACCAAGACCCTCTCGGTTGAAATTCAGAATACCGAGAAGTGTACCCGTTACGTGGCAGGTCTCGTCCGCAATGTCAAGGTGGGACCCTCTCCGAGATGGATGCGTGAGCGCCTGAGAGCCTCCGGCGTCCGCCCGATCAATAACCTTGTGGATATCACCAATTACGTTATGCTCGAATACGGTCAGCCGATGCACGCATTCGATCTGCGCTTCGTCAAGGACGGCAAGATCTGCGTGAGAAATGCCAAGGCTGGCGAGAAGATCACCACCCTCGACGGCGTAGAGAGAGAGCTTGCAGACGATATGCTCATCATCGCAGATGCCGAAAAGCCCATTGCGGTAGCAGGTGTCATGGGCGGTGAGTATTCGGGTATCATGGACGATACGGTGGATGTGGTATTCGAGTCGGCGTATTTCGAGCCGGTGCAGGTGCGTCTGACTGCCAAGCGTCTGGGTATGCGTACCGATGCCTCCGCACGCTACGAGAAGGGTCTGGACGAGACCTCCATGCCCATCACCCTCGCCCGTGCATTACAGCTTGTGGAGGAGCTCGGCGCCGGTGAGCCGGTCGGCACGACCATTGACTGCAACCACGCAGACCCCAAGCCCAACCATATCCCGTTTGACCCGGCATGGATCAATGCCTTCCTCGGCACGGACATTCCGGCAGAGGACATGGTCAAGTATCTGAACAGCCTCGATATCAAGGTGGAAAACGGCGAGTGCATCTCCCCGTCCTTCCGCATTGACCTTGCACGTCCGGCAGATATTGCAGAGGAAGTTGCAAGAATCTACGGCTACAACAACATTCCCTCGACCGTTGTCAAGGGTGTTGCGAATGCACAGCTCACCCCGGAGCAGAAATTCAACCGCACCATCGAGCAGACCATGGCAGGACTGGGCTTCTACGGCATCCTGACCTATTCCTTCATCTCGCCGAAGTACTTCGACAAGATCGGTCTGCCGGCGGACTCCAAGCTCCGCAAGACCGTCACCATCACCAACCCCTTGGGTGAGGACACGAGCGTGATGCAGACCACGACCATCCCCGGAATGCTCGAAATTCTGGCGAATAACTACAACAAGCGCAATGCGCAGGCAAATCTCTTTGAGATCGGCAAGGAATACCTCCCGACCGAACCCGACAAGCTCCCGGAGGAGCCGCACCGCCTGACGGTGGGGATGTACGGCGGCGAGGCTGACTTCTTCGCCCTCAAGGGCGTGCTCGAAGCGCTCCTTGGCAAGCTGGGCATTTCCGGTATGAAGTACACCAGATGCGACGAGAATTGCCCGTATGACGAGAAGTCCGCATTCCATCCGGGCAGAAGCGCAGTGATCTATGTGGGTGACAAGGCAGTGGGTATCTTTGGTGAGATCCACCCGGACGTGCAGAAGACCTACGGCATCGGCGTGAGAACCTATGTTGCAAAGCTCGATATTCCGACCCTGTTTGCCGTTGCCAACACCGAGGTGACCTACAAGCCCCTGCCGAAGTTCCCGGCAATGACCCGTGACATCGCACTTGTGTGCGCAGAGGAGATCGCAGTCGGCGACCTGGAGGAAGCCATTGCAGAGGCAGTCGGCAGATACCTCGAAAAGGTCGAGCTGTTCGATATTTACCGTGGTGAGCAGATCGAAGCCGGCAAGAAGTCCGTTGCCTTCAACATCGTGATGCGCAACTACGAGGAGACCATGACCACCGAGCAGGCAGATGCCGCCATGAAGCGTGTCTTCAAGGCACTTGCCAAGATGGGCGCAGAGCTCAGAGAGTCGTAAGCGCTCACAGTTTTTTTGTCGGCTGATGCCGACTTAGGAGGGGCTCCTCGCCCCTCCTAAACCACCCTCGGCAGGACTATGCAGCCCTGCACCCGCAGTTTGGACGATGATTTTCAAAAAACTGGAAATTTTTAAGATTCTTTTAAGCCAGAGAGGGTATACTGTATACAAGCTCGAAAGATGATGAACATACGATAACCCTCTCAAAAGATATCTCTGCGAAATACCCCGTCTCCCCCGACGGGGTCATTTTGCATACCCGAAAGGAAGTGCATCCCTCATGAAACGGAAACTGACAGCATTGGTAAGCGCACTGACACTCGTTCTTGTCGGGTGCGGCAAAACGGCGGACACGTCCTCCGTGCAGGACACTACAGAAGCAACTCCTGCGACCCCTCTGACCGTGACGTTCATGAAGGTCGGCAAGGCGGACGGCATCATCCTCCAGACCGCCGATCACACGGTCGTCCTCGACTGCGGCGAGAAGTCCGACGGCAAGAAAATGGTCGCAAGATTGCAGGAATACGGCGTGACGGACATCGATTACATGATCCTCTCGCATTACGACCAGGATCACATCGGCGGCGCTGCCAAGGTCGTGGAGAATTTCAATGTCTGGCACGTTGTCGGGGCGGATTACGGTGAGGATTCCTCCGAGTTTGAGAAGCTGTCTGCGGCGATGGAGACTGCCGGTCTGCATCTGGAATGCCCGACAGAGGAATTCAGTTTTCAGCTTGATGATGCGCTTTTTACGGTTTATCCGCACGAGTCTGCGGACTATCAGGACGGCTTTGACAACAACTGCTCCCTCGTGGTCAAGGTCACACACCATGACGAGACCTTGCTCTTTACCGGCGACGCCATGCAGGAGCGTCTGAGCGAGATCATGGACATCGGAGACTGCGATTTGCTGAAAGTCCCCTACCACGGGCGTGAAATTGCGAATCTCCCATCGTTCTTAGCGGCTGTCAAGCCGGAATACGGCGTGGTTTCCACCGATGACGAGAACCTCTCGGCAGTCACGATGCAGCAGCTTGCCGACCGGAATGTCGAGACCTACGTGACCTACCAGGACGGCAATATCGTCGCTGTGAGCGATGGGTCGTCTATCGAGATTTCCACGGAAGGCGTGGAGTGAGCCCGAAACCCCTTGCCCCCTCTATGGGGGCTTTTTTGATACGTAGCAGCATCAACTTGCCGGCGTTCCAACGCTATGTGAAAGTTGCACAGATATGGGGACGAAATTTCGGCTAAGTGCCTAAATCCCGAAAGATGTCGGCAATGCCTTGACAAGAGACCGTCAAAAATGGTATAATGTTACATGAAAGCTTGTTTTTCCCGGTGTGACTTGGGAATTATGAACAAAACAATATACCACAAAAGAAAGCGAGGAATTCAACATGGACGAAACGACCCGGTTCAATGCACAGGATCCAACTGTGCTCTCCCCTGAGGAGATCGCACTCCTGGTGAAATATGCAGAGGCGCTTATTATTGAGGAAGGAGCTCAAGCCCCTGAAGCTGCGGCAGACCTGCCGACACTCACCTGCGCTGCTCCACCGGAGCTCGTGGAGAATATCTATCGGCTCCAGCCGGAAAAGCGCCTGATCGTTGTCACAAAGACACAGATGGCTGCCGATCTTGCACAGGTGCTCAGCCGTTCCATCAATGCCAATCACTTTGCGCTCTGCGCTGACGGCAAGTGGGATGCAAAGCCGGCGCTCGATGAGATCAGCCGCCTGGACAGCACCCTTACAGACGATGATGATACACTCCTCGTGATCCAGTCCGAGGTCATTCCCGGCATTTACGCTTCCGAGGACGGCAGACTGCTTGCAAAGGGCGATTGCCTGTCGGAGCTTGGCGGTAAGCGGCTCTTTGGCAAGCACTTCCATGACGCATGGGGCAGCCTGCTGCCGGAGCAGTACAACCAGACAACGCTCGCAGATGACACACTCGATTTCACCACCCGTACCTTTGCAATCGCCAATCTGCTCGTGCAGATGAAGAAGCGCAGCGACGGCAAGGTGCCGGTTCCGGAGAATACGATGGTATTCGCTTCCGGCAAGTGCCTTGTGACCGAGTGGGAGACCCCGGCTGACCGGGATGAGGCGGTTCGCCGTGTGTTCTTCCTGCTGCTGTTTGGCGCAGAGGAGCGCAGCGATGCACTCGCTTCCATGCTGCCGATGCTGGCAGATGCTGAGGATGTGCCGGATGCATTCCTGTCCGATCTGGAGCGCATTTATGTCAACGGAGCTGGATGCAGCTTCCGTAAGTGGAACAATATTCTCGAACGTTTGATGCTCGATTATGAGGAAATGGGTATTCTGAAGGGAGGCGCAGCAGAATGAAAACAGGTTTTGGATATGTGATCGGTCGGCGTCATGCCGCTGAAACGGACCCCGATCTGCGCCTTTGCCAGGATCTCGCAGAGTGCTACAGTGACGAGGATGTGAGCATTATCGCCGTTGCTGACGGTAAGGCTGGCAGAAATACACCGGCTGCGGCTGCCGCTGCTGCCCGTGTGAATGTGGATACCATCATTGCGTTCTTCCGTGACCCGGCGATCTGGCGGATCGCTGAAAAGAACGATTTCAAGGCAAGAGCATTGCAGATGCTCGACAGCTCGCTGGAGACAGTTGCCGGCGGCGGTGAGTTCCAGTATGAGGAGCTGCGTGCGACCGTTTCGGCTGTGGCAGTTCGCTCGAACGGCGAATTCCTTGCAATTTCCATCGGCGACGGCACCGTTGTTGCCTATAACAAGGAGATGCAGCCGTCTGTTCTGATCGCACCCTATCGTGAAGGTCCCAAGAACCGCACCGTTTACACCAATGACATGGACGGCGCCGATGCGCATATGGCTGCATGGGGCGGCACACTGGAGCAGTCCAATTTCCTCGCATTTGCGGTATTTACCGATGGCGCCAATCACCTGACACGCAGCGAGGACGGCAAGACCATCCTGCGCACCGCAGCAGCCTGCACGCTGTTTGGTTCCGGTGACGAGTACATCACCGAGGCGATCGGTGACATTGCCGCAGAGCATACCCGTGATGACGTATCGCTGGCAGTGATGGTAGACGAGAGCGATTCCGCTTTCTCCGCTGCCAAGATCGCCCTGCTCGAAGCCAAGGCTGCCAAGTCCGCACAGGCAGAGGAAGAACCCGAAGCCGAGGAGTCTGCTGAGATCGAGCCGAAGTTCACCGCTGTGGAAAATACCCCCGATGAGCCGGCAGAGGACGAGGTGCCGGAGGAGACACCTGAGGAGGAGACCGATACCGATCTCTCCGACCCGCTGCCGAATCCCCCGATGCCGCAGCAGCGCCCTGTCAGCGAGGAGCCTACCCCGGCAGAGACCGTGGTACTGCGTGCTGTTTACGCAAAGCCGATGGATGCCGCAGAGCTGGTACGTGAGGGCTATGTCCGCTATGGACGCATCCTCGAAACCACGTTGCCCCTCCTGCGCAGCGGTAAGATCTGCTATGTGGACGGCAAGTTCAGCCCGAACGAATAAGCCGTTCGGTGACGAATGCATTGAAAAGACCCTCAGTCCTTTCGGACTGAGGGTCAGCTTGTCGAAAAAGTCTATTTTGCCGCCTACAGGCGGCAGGAAAAACAATTCAAGACGAAAGAAGGGGCACTTTTTTGCAAAAAAGTGCCCCTCTTCCAAAAACAGTCCACCGGACTGTTTTTGAAATTCACCCCT
>CACXGK010000108.1 GCA_902767115.1 uncultured Ruminococcus sp. | reverse complement strand
TTCCTCGATCAGATCATTTTCGTCTGCGATACGCTCTGTCAGGTCCGAAATGTCGCTGTTGAGCCGGTTCAGGGCGGAGATGTCCTCACTCCAGGTCACGCAGCCGCCTTTGATCGAATAGGTCTTGCGGATAAAGTCAGTATTTCCCGCAGTATCGGTATGGTCGCCGGAACGGTATACCGTAGGATATTGACAAGGAACGAGATGAAAAATGCTCCGGCGAGTACGGCATAGTGATCCCGTTCCGTCCTTGTGATCTGATGCAATGCCTTGACCTCCCTTGACCTTTTGTTCCATTATAGCATAACTGCGGTGCGTTTTCAAGGGCTATGCGAAGATAGAGCATTTTATCAGGAACCAATGAAGTCCGCTCCGGGCATGGTGACGGAATGGGTTTTGGAATGGTGATTGCCTTTGTCATCGAACGTTTGAACTGCCCCATCCCCCTTGCATTTCCCATCAGGAAGTGCTACAATAAGAACATACCCAAGCACTAAATTTCCCGGAACGTGTAACCTCACGTCCGGTTTGTTGTCTTAGAGGGTAGAGGAGGTGAGGCAATGGTCAGTGACGAATCCATCATCAGTCGATTGCATGAGCGTGATGAAAGCGCTTTGCAGGATATCCGCCGGCTGTACGGAGAGCTTTGCTGCCAGATGGCGTACCGGATCCTGGAAAACCGCCAGGATGCGGAGGAATGCGTCAATGATATGCTCCTGGCGGTCTGGAACAGCATCCCCCCGAACCTCCCCATGAGCCTGCAAGCCTATCTCATCACGCTCGTTCGCCATGCTGCGATCAACAAAGCAAAGTACGAAAGCCGTCAGAAACGTGGGAATGGTGCGTTTACGCTTGCCTTGGACGAGCTTGCCGAGATCCTCCCCTCCGGTGAGCAGGTCGAATCCGCCGTGGAATGCCGGGAGCTGATGCTGGCAATGCGAGCGTTCCTGTCTTCCTTAAAGCCCGAAACCAGGCATTTGTTCATGCAGCGCTACTACATGGCGGAATCCGTTCAGACCATTGCCAAAAAGAACCACATGAGTGAAAGTGCCGTGAAAGTGACGCTGTTCCGCACACGCAAAAAGCTCAAGGAGCATCTGCGAAAGGAGGGATTGCTGTGAGACCGATGGATCTGATGGAAGCGCTTGGCGAGCTTCCGGAGGAGGATGTTGCAGAGGAGCTTGCCTATGCAGCACCGCCCAAACGAACCACTTTCCTCGTATCCAAGCCGTTTCTCACCGGGGTGTCTGCTGCCGCCTGTTTGTTTGTTACGGTAGGGCTGGGGTTTGGCATCTGGGCAGGGCAGCAGGAGATCGAATCCCGTCCGCCGCAGGAAACCGCTGCGGTTTTGCAAACGCAGACCACCACCCAGACAACAGCACTTAGCACGACGCAGACAACCTCCACGGCAGCGCATTTCCGGACGCAAACGTCTTCAGGCACGGCGTCCGCTGCTTTGGCAAGCAGCACAGGGCTCACCACGCAGACGACTGCCGTTTCCGTGCAGACGAGGACGGCAGCGACTGCCATCGTGTCAATGGAACCCAACCCGGAGCCGGTTATCACGACGGAGCCGCCAATGGATACAACTGCTGTACAGCTCCCTGAAACCACGTCTGCCGCACCCGAAACGACAACGCAAAGCCAAACCGTGCAAACGGAGCGCACAACACGCCCAACCACAACGACCGATCCACCGTCCATGGACACGGATCCCCCAGGCGGCGCAACAGCACCGGTTCATGGAGATGCCCCCTACCCCGGCGAGCCGGCATTCCACACCCAGGTCAGCGGGATGCAATGGACGATCACGCCCGTCTGCATGGGGGATGAACCGGAGACTTTCGAGCTGCCGTATCAGATCACGGGCGAGCGCTACCGCATCGAATCGGTGGAAACGAACGACTCCGCCAGCAGCCCCTTCCGGTTGTATCAGCTTTATGATGCAGAGCTGGGGCGTTACTGGCTGCTGTCGCAATTCCCGATGAACGGATTCTCGCAGGAGATCTACTGGGACAGCGGCACTGTGCAGGTCGAAAATCTGCAAGATGTGATGCCCGTGGCGCAGATCAGCGGCTTTGTTATCACATACACATTTCCCGAACAAAGCCCGGAATATACCGTCTGCTGGACGGACGGGAACTATATCATGGTGATGAGCGGCAGTGACAGCCGCCTGCTGACCCTTGACCTCCCGGAGCATTTCCGGACAGAATGAAAGAAGGAGATCTTATGAAAAACACGAGAGCTTTGGCAATGCTGACCGCTTCGCTTCTGATGGGAACAGCTTTTTCCTTCCCAAGCGCCAAGCCCCTGACAGCACTGACCCTCACAGCATCCGCCGAGGACAGCAATGCGCTGCCGTATACCTTTGCGGAGCTGCTTAGTATGGACGATGCGGCGTTTTTGGACGACCCGGCGGTGTCAAATGCGATGAAGAAAGCCTTCCGCCGCACACGGGACTGTGAGAGATTCGGTGTGCCGCAGCTCATCTTCCGGCTGGCGGATGATACAGCGCTGCCTGACGATGCGTCTGCGCAAAAGACAGCCATTTGCGACATACTGGGCATCCCGGAGACACTGGTCGGTGAGATCGGGACGTATGACTACTACGGCGGCACCTACCCCTTGCGCCTGCAATTTGCACAGGACTGCGATGCCTACACGGCGAACCGTGTTGTGATCTGGCTGACGTTCCAGTCCGGGCTTGCGGCGATGCAGCACCATTATCAGGGAGATTTCGGTGCGCTGGGATTTGACATGGAGGACTGGCAGTCGTATTATGATCTTCCCTACAGCTTTGCGGAATTCTTGGCGCTTGAGGATGCGGCGATCTTAGATGATGCGCAGGTTCCGGAGGATGTGAAGAAGCACTACCGGGAGCTGCGTGAAAAGGAACCGGAGATGCTCTGCTCTGTCACCTTGCGCTTTGAGGACGGCGTGACGCTGGACGGGGCGCCGTCTGATGCGGATTTCGGGGAAAAGCTCCTTGCACGGCTTGGCATCCCGGCAGAGCTGGTCGCATCGGTCACGCAGTCGCCCATGTTCAAGGACGACATCCAGCTTGCCTTCCACCGCTATGCACCGACGGATACCGTTTTGGGATATCCTGCGCCCTATGTGTACAACAAGGTGCTCATTTACCTGTACAACCACCCGGATATCGGGATGGTGCTCTATGACACGGCGCAGTATTACGCACCGGATACTGCGAAGAACTGGGCGTATTACGCCGAACTGGACGACATGGCAGTTTACCGGGACTACTGCGAGCTGTACGGCTTGACGCCTGACGATGCACTCCCGGATGCGGAGAAATTGTTCCCGATGTATGGACAGTATCCGGAGAGCTTTCGCAGTATGGAGGTCTATCTGGGGGATGTATCGCTTCCGTCCGGAGCGAAAATGCAGGAGAAGGGTGCAGCCTATTTCGGCTTCCCGGCGGACTGGTTCGAGGGGAACGCCCCGGCATTGGAGCTGTCGCATTCCGGCACCAATTACATGGAGCTCACGCTTTCCACACAGGCAGAGGAAACGAAGCATTTCACTGACAATTACCTGAACCGTTGCCGTGCGGAACTGACGCTCCGGAATTCGGCATTTGCGCAGGAGTATGTCATTCACAGCATCGGCACGCCTTTGCCGGCATGGAATGATGTACCAGCCGAAACCCTGAAAAAAGGCGACGTCAATGAAGACGGCACCATCGACATTATGGACGTCATCCGCCTGAACCGGTATCTGCTGGGGTCTGAAACCCTCACGAAAGCGCAGTCAGCGGCAGCGGACGTGGACGGCAATGATACACTGGATTCCACCGATTCGCTGCTCATCCTGAAATACACCGTGGAGCTGATCGATCATTTTGATGCGTGACAGATGTGCCGGACCGGGAGCTTTAGGGGATACGGCTATGCTTCTCCTGACAGTTTTGCCAAAGCCTTTCAGCGCTTTCACGGCATCACCCCCTCTCAGGCAAGAGAAGCGTGGGCGAGCCTGCGGTCATTTGCGGCGCTGTCCAATCTTATTTTTCGAGGAGGAACTCCCGGTATTATGCCGGGAGTTCTGCTTATTACCGGCAAAGCTTTTTTCACCGCAGGCGCAAATTGATGCAAAAGGAATTCTTTATGGCGCAAAATATCATTTTCAAAAGCGCCGATCTGTTGTATGATAGAAGTATACAAACAGACATGAAGGGGGAATTCTCATGAAAAAAACAGTTGCACTGTTTCTGACCACAGCTCTGGCGTTTTGTCCGCTGACTGCAATGCCGGTGTATGCGGCAGGCTCCGTGTATGAGCTGGAGCAGGGCAGTATTACCGATATTGGTGAGAATGAGACTGCCGTTGTCAGCCTGACAGGTGCCAGCGGCGGCAAGGCGGTTGACCTCAAGGATGCCGGTGATGCCGTCACCGTGAAGGTGACTGCCGCATCCGCAGGCGCCCACACGCTCACCATCCGCTATTGCCAGCCGTATGATGCGGAAAGCAGCAAGCTCCAGACGGTCAAAGTCAACGGGCAGAATGCCGGGGAGATCGCTTGTGATTATACCGGGGAAAACCAGTTCCGGACGGTCAGCCTGTCCGCTGAGCTGAAAGCCGGTGAGAACACCGTCACCATCGAAGGCGGATGGGGCTGGACATATCTCGACAGCCTGACCGTGGAAGGGAAGGGGAACGTGCGCAGCCGCTTCTCCCCGAATCCCATCATCAGCCGTGGCGTGCCTGCCTATGCCGGTTCCGGCAAAGCCTTCGAGGGCAATGACGATGCCTACTATACTGCATGGACTTCCGATGCGCCGGATAGCCTTGCCTACGACCTTTCCGGGGTTCCGGCATCGCAGCGGCACAAAGTCCTTGCGGTCTGGTACAATAACAGCACATTTGACCGGGTGGGGCGCTACATCACCGTGGAAGGCGAACCGACCGATTACACCATCGAGATCAACCGTGCCCCCGGCGGGAGCTGCCCGAAGGACGGCTGGGAGGTGCTCGAAACCGTTAAGGGCAACACCCTTTCGACCCGTTCCCATCTGCTCGACATGGACGGCGCCAACTGGATCCGGATGCGTGTGACCGGGGCTGAGAAGGGGATCTCGCTCAATTTCGACGTTCACGATGCTTCTCAGGGAGCAGACGACAGCTGGATCTTTTACGGCGATTCCATCACCGCCGGCGGCATGGGAAATGCGTGGGGAACAAGCTATGCTTCCCACGTTCATGCGCTCGATGCGAACCTCACCCCGCTGCAGCAGAACGGCGGTATCGGCGGCATTTCCAGCACAGAGGGGCGTGAGCATATCGATGCATGGCTTGCGGCAACGGCTGCGCATTACGTCAGCATCGCCTACGGCACCAACGATTCGTGGGGCAATATGAACAGCACAGAGCTTTACTACGACAACACGAAATACATGATCGACGCCGTGCTGAATGCCGGAAAGATTCCGGTTCTCCCAAAAATCCCATACGCATCCAATCCCGACGTCGGGACATATGTCGGCGCCCACAATGCCGTGATCGAACAGCTTTACAGTGAATACGGCGAAAAGCTCGTTCACGGTCCGGATTTCGAGCGCTATTTCCAGGAGCATCCAAGCGGTCTGAGTGATGACGGCGTGCATCCGAATGCAGACGGCTACGAGGCGATGCGAAAGCTTTGGGCGCAGACGATGAACGAGAATGTCTACACCAAGGCGGCTACCTGGCTTGTGGGCGATGTGGACAGCGACGGGAATGTGACGGTTCTGGATGCGGTCATGCTGCAAAAATATCTCCTGCAAACCGGCACACTGACAGATCAGCAGGCAGCGGATGTGTACGAGGATGGCAGTGTGGATATCTTTGACCTGTCCCTGCTCAAACGGATGCTGCTTGCGCCAGTGCAGACCGATGAGCCGGCGCCGCAGCCGGAGGATCCCGCACCGCAGCCCACGGAGCCTGCACCTGCTGCCGCCATGACACCGGAGGAATATATGAACCAGATCGGAAATCAGATCGTGAACAAGCTCCCTGCCGGTGCGGCAGATGTGAAAAACGGCGTGGATTACGGCGAAATGCGCTCCTGCACCTACTGGTCAACGACCCGTGAGCGTGAAACACCGGTGCGTGTGCTTCTCCCGGCAGGCTACAACGAGAACGAGACCTATCCCGTACTCTACCTCCTGCACGGCTACTGGAACGATGAAAAGACCCTCTCCGACCCGGAGTCCGGCTTGCAGACGATCATCGGCAACCTCATTGCCAGCGGAGAGGCGAGGAAGATGATTGTGGTGTTCCCCTACATCTATACCAGCAAGACCATGCCCTACTGCACGGGAATGGACGGCACGAACAACCAGAACTACGACAATTTCATCTATGACCTCAAAGCCGACCTCATGCCCTGGATCGAGCAGAACTTCTCTGTAAAGACCGGACGTGAGAACACAGCGATCAGCGGCTTTTCGATGGGCGCCCGTGAGTCGTTCTACATCGGCACGCAGATGTCTGATCGTTTTGGTTACGTGGGCAGCGTTTGCACAGCGCCGGGACTTGCACCGGGAATGCTGGATCCGGCTGATCTGAAATTTGCACAGCAGCCGTACATGATGCTCCTGAGCGGTGCGGTGTATGACGGCGTGGTCGGGAATAACCCGGAGAACTACCACAACATCCTCAATGGCAACGGCGTACCGCATCTCTGGAATCCCATCCCGGAAGGCGGTCACGACAACAACAGCATCCAGCCTCATGTCTACAATATGGTAAAGTTCTCCTTCCAGGCGAATTAAGGATTACACAAAAAACGAGCTGATACCATCAAAAGCGATGGTATCAGCTCGTTTGGTTTGCCGGCATTCACGCTGTCCGGCGTATGGAATGTCTGAAAGGAAACTCAGGCTGTGGTCTCGTCCGGTGTGCCAAGGATCGTGCTCCAGTCAGCCTTGCCCTCTGCGCCGGCGATCGCTGCATAAATCAGGTCATTTGCGGCATCCTCGGCGTTGACCTTGCCATCGCCGTTGGTATCCGCCTGACGCAGCGCCCTGGTTTCAAGAGCCTCGTCGTCGGAAAGCAGCTTCGTGTCCGCACCGGCGCCCTTGGCAGCAGCGTAAATGAGCATCTGCGCTGCATCCTCAGCAGTGACCTTCCCATCGAGGTTCACATCGCCACGGTTGAACACATCCTCAACGGTGATCTGGTAAGCGATCACCGCACCCTTCGGAAATGTCACCTCGACCACGGCATTACCCGGCTGTACAGCATGAAGCTTGCCGTCCTCGTCAACGGTTACGACGTTACTGTCACCGACATTGTAAACCGTCCCCTCGTCATTCGGAAGCTGGAAGTCATCCCCCACCGTCATGGTTTTGGTGACAGTCTGCTTCTCAGGCTCCTGCGAAGTGGTCTCCGTTGTGGTGGTTTCGGTGGTGCTGGTCGTGGCGGCGGAAGTGGTCGCAGCGCTGGTGGTTGTCACTGCTGTGGTCGTGGTGGTTTCGGTCGTAGAGGTCTGGGTCGTGCTGGTGGTCGTTGCAGAAGTGGTGGTCGTGGTATCGGAAGGCTTGGTAGTTGTGGTGGTTTCGGTTGTTGTGGTGGTGGTTGTCGGGAGCGTGGAGGTCGTAGTGGTCACAGGGGTCGTGGAGGTGGTAGTTGTTGTTGCCGTTGTTGTCGTCGTTGTCGTCGTTGCCGGAAGTGTGGTGGATGTGGTCGTTGTGGTCTGTGTGGGCTTGGTCTGGGAGGTCGAAGCTGTGGTGCTGGTGGTTGTGGTATCGGTGGTCGTAGTGGTCTGGGTGGTGGTTGTTGTTGCAGTGGTAGTGGTCGCTGCGGTGGTCTCCTGCGGCTTTGTCTCGATGGTGAAATCCGCTGCTGCGGAAGCTGTCTGATAATTCTTTGCGCTTACCGTTGCCTTGACGGTGTAATCACCGGCAGTTGTGGGAGCCGCCTTTAATGCGGTCTTGCTGCCCTTGACGAAGTACGCATAGGTGATCTTTGCACCCTCCGGCGCACCGGTCAGCACGGGAGCCGGAGCCTTTTCGCCCTCTGTCCAGCCCTTGGCAGTCAGCTTTAGTGTCATGGCTGCTTCCGTGATCGTGACGGTCTTGCTGCCGGTCACAGTCTTGTAGTTCGGGGCGGTGATGCAGTAGTAAACGGTATAGGCGCCCGCATCGGTGTAGGTCGGGCTCTTGGTCTGCTTTGCCTTCACAAAGTCGGCTTCATCGAGCTTCTCCTCGGAGAAATAGATCGCTGCCCCTGCGGCTTCCGTCCGGACGGTAATGCCGTGCGCCTTGCCGTCATAAACACCGTCAAAGCCGTCAGCCTTGACATCCGGATCCGCTGCTGTAATGCTCCAGTTGCAGGGCTCTGCGGTGATCTCGTAATTCTTTGCCTTGTCGCCGGTAAATGCCGCTGCTGCGGTGTATTCGCCTGCATCGGTCTGGGTGTTGCCGGTGTAGGTGACTTCGATGGCATCCTTGTTGACGATGCCGTCGAGCTTGCCGGTCACGGCCTTTGCCTTGCCATCATAGCCGAATGTCACGTTCTCGTCCCAGACAAAGCTTGCAGCCTTCGGTGCAACGGTCAGCTTGCCCTTCTTGAAGGTGATCAGGTAATTGTCATTCGTCATGCCGGACGGGGTGATGCTGTATTTGCCGGCATCGCCAAACTGCTTGTAATCGCAGGCAAGCTTCAGCTCGCCGCCGAGCGTATCGCCCTCGGCAAGACCGACGATCGTGACACCATCGAACTTGACCTTGTCACCGTAGGTGATGGTGACATCATTTGCCCTGACGGTCACAGGCACCTGTGCAATGGACCATTCACATTCATCCTCCATGAGAGCGTAATTCTTTGCTTTGTCTCCGGAAAGTACTGCGGTTGCAGTGTAAACACCGGCATTGGTGGCGGTGTTGCCGTCGAGGGTCAGCTTGAGCGCCTTTTCGTCACCCTTGAGAGCACCCTTGAGCTTGGCGGTGAATGTCTGCTCCTTGCCGTTATAAATAAAAAAGCTGTCAGCCCATGCGACGTAGAGCTCCATAGGCTGGATGGTGACCTCCATAGACTCTACCGCAGAATCCGTAAAGCCGTCTTCGCCCTTGATCTTGTAGGAAACGGTGTACGTTCCTGCGTCCTTGCCGGTCGGAATGGTCTCGGAGAATTTCTTGCCGTCGAGACTGTAGACGACTGTGCCGTTCTGGGAAATACCCGGCGTCACAAGTTCCTGTGCTGTGCCGTCATAGGTCAGTCCATCGGCGAGGTGTGGTGCTATGTCATAGTCCGGACTTGCGGAGGTGATCTCAGCGGTCACGCTGCCGCTTGTCTGGGCATAGTTCCGGAGCACATCCGCATTTTCGTGATACAACTGGAACTGCACCGGATATTCCCCGATCTCACTGGCAGTCGGAGCCTCTGTGCTCCAGCCATCGGGCATTGCCGAGAGGATGACGGACGGGAACGGCTCTGCATCGCCGACGGCGTAGTAAACCTTTGTGCCGTCGCCAGGGATCTCTGCATCGAGCGAAATGAGCGGATGCGATGCGCCGTCATACTTGCCGGAATAACCCTTCGGATTGAAGGAGACCGGCTTGATCTCAGCGTCGCATTCGGACGAACTGAGGGCGTAATTTGTATCGTTGAGCGTGAAATACACATGGTACATCCCCACAGAGACACACTCGGTATCCTGTATCGCATCCGCAATGTCCAATTCCAGCTCGATCGTGTTGGCTTTGGAATCTGCCGATGCAGAGGTGAGCCGGAGGTACTTGCCCCTGGGAATCGGGATGGTTTCGGGGGACTGTTGCTCCGTGTCATACACGACCACTTGCTCCGGGGTGATGACGAGATCAGACGGGTTCTGGTAGGTCACGCCATCCACGGTGATGTAGGTTTCCACGTTGCTGTACCAGATGTCGAGCGAGGTGTACTCCCCGTTTTCCGTTACAAAGCTCTCAGGGTTGAAGTACTTGCCGGAAATGGACGACAGATAGTCGTTGTACTGCTGGGCAGTCATTCCGCCCTCTATGCCGCTGCTGCTGCGGAACCGATCCATGGTGGTCTCGAACTGCGCCGGGTCGATGCAGTCGCCATCCAGGAGCGTGGCTTCACTTTCGCAGAACATTCCTACCTGACGCTCCTTGAGCAGGCTCTGGAAAAGCTTTATGTCCTTGCCCTCGAATGTAAAATTCTCGAAGGTAAACGGCTTGCCGTCGTATACTCGTTCTGCCGAGGTCACGGAAACATCGAGCACCTTCGGGCTGATGACGGAATCGACGTACAAGGCATTGTAGACAGGCTCCGGCGTGAACTGGACATTCGGGTCAACGCCGTCCGGAAACTTGCACCAGATGCGGTATTCGCCGGCATCGGTCGCCTTGGGCGGCACCTCGCTCCATTCGAGTGCCGGATACAGCTCCTTGGCATAGTGGATCGCCCATCCGAAGCTGCCGAGGACACGGTCTGCATATTCGTTGTAACCGAAGGATTCTCTCTGGGACTGGTACAGTGCCATCAGCCTGTCATCGGCTTCCGTGAGATCAAATGTCCCATCCTCCAGCTCTTTGTAGATCTTCTCCAATTCCTCGTTGAACGCCTCCCAGCCATCGAGTTGTTTCTGCTCCGTGGCGTCCCCCTTGGTTTTCTGAGCGGTGCGTTCTTTCAGTTCATCTTTGGAGATGTCCAGATCATAGCGGAAGGTGTCCATAGCATCATCAAATTTCGGCTGCTTTTCCGCACGGTCATCTGGAAGGGAAAGGACATCTGTCCCGGTCAGGCAGTAGCGTATGTTGACAGTATCCGGGATGGCGGAGGTATCCAGCAGGGTTTGCTCCTTGCCGGTATATTCGAGGTGAGCGTCCTCCAGTGAGATTACTAAAGACGTGATCTCTGTCACGACATACTTGACCTTCGGCTCTGCTTTCGGGTCGCCCATCAGCACACGGTAGCCCACCTGGTACGTCCCCACATCCTTGGCAGTGGGGAGCTCCTTGCTCCATTTGAAGCCAGCCAGACGTGATTTCAGGTCGTCCAGGGATTCCGGTGCAGACCGGATCTCCTCAACAGAATCCAGCGTCCGGTCGATCCAGAGCAGATCGGTCATGGTGAGCTCTTGGTAATCCGCAGACAAGTCATTGTACTTCGCACTCAGGATACCAAAGTTGACCTTGGCGCTTTCCTCCTCACCCTCGATCAGATTCCGGACGCAGCGGCTGCCGTAGTCACCGATGGAAATAAGGTCATCCTGAATGGTGGGATCCAGCCCCTCCGCTGTCTGTGCTGCCTCCAGCAATTTCAGGTACAAGCCCTCGATCTTCTCCGCTTGTCCCAACGGGTCGGTTGTCTGGTATTCCAGGGATTCGCCCTTTTTGAGCAGGGAAGTATCCAGCGTCACAAGTGCCTGCTCCTCGCCGTTGTAGACAAGGGGACCGGAGGACGAAACCGGTTCCGGTGCCTGTCCTTCCACCACGCTCAGGTCAATGACGATGGTAAGGGCATCCTCTGATTCCTGATAGGACTGGACAACGAAGTCGGTATTGGAGATGTTTGTCCATTCGTTTGCATCGTAGGAGCGCACGTATTCTCCTGTGTCGGTGCGGAGCGTCACCGCCCAGCCAACGGGAAACTGGATCGTGTCACCAGGTTCCACGACCAGACCCTCTGCGAAGTCCGCATGGGTGAAGACCGACGCTGCATCGGCAACGATGGCAGTTTGCCCGAAGATCGGTGAGAACTCTCCCATCGGCGTCGAGCCGCATACCAGACACAACGCCAGGAGTCCGGCGAGTGTCCGCTTTTTGAAGCTGCTGTTTTTCATGTTCCTGATCCGCCTTTCATCATGTATAAAACGTTAAAAAGCACCTCCCCGGCAGGTCACACCCTACCGGGAAAGTGCTTTTTATGCCAAATTTGTATGCACGGAAACAGGGAACGACAAAACTGCCCAGCAAATGCCAATGCTGTGCAGAATGTGGATATTCTGTGTTCCCGTGCATATATCATGTCGAAGCATCACTGTCAATCCCCTTTTGACAATCATTCGATATTCACATTGTAGCACAGCCCCCATTGCCTTGTCAATCATTTCAGGGTGCATTCATCGTATTGATGAAATTGAGAACTCATATTTGTTCGGATTGTACAATAATAATATACGATATGTAGTTTATCACCAAAATTCAACGGATAGCATGATGATTGCCTGCGTGAGACACCTGCAATGGATTGTTGAAAACAGAATACAAAAAGCATAAAAGCGCTTGAAAAATAAATACATTTATGGTATAATATAATCAAAACAAAGCTGCATCAAAAAGGAGGTCGTCATATGAGTTTACGTTTTCATCAGCAAATCACCCGTTCCGATATGCTCGAATGCGTGCTGTGCCACGATGCGCCCTGCACGAAGGTCTGTCCGCATCTGGATCCGGCTGCCATGCTGCGCAGCGCATGGTTTGAGAACGAAAAGGTCGCTGCCGGCAAGCTGCCCGACCAGAATCCCTGCATCCAATGCGATGCCCCCTGTGAGAGCGCCTGCGTTCGTCCGGGTAAGGTCGCCATCCGGCACCTGATGACGACCCTGCACGAGAACGTGAAGCCGTATCTGGAGCAGCCGCTGCCGTCTGATGCGGACAGGCTGCGCACGGATATCTGCGGTGTTCCGTTGGAGAACCCGTTCCTGCTGTCCTCCTCCGTGGTTTCCAGTACCTATGATATGTGCGCCAGAGCCTTTGAAGCTGGCTGGGCAGGCGCCGCCTTCAAGACGATCTGCCCATTTGAGATCCACGAGGCATCCCCACGGTTTTCCGCCATCACCGGCGATAACGGCACGCTGATCGGCTTCAAGAATATCGAACAGCTTTCCGATCACAGTGTTGCGGAGAATATGGAGGTCTTTCGTCGCCTGAAAAACGCCTATCCGTCCAAAGTGATCCTTGCCTCGATCATGGGACGAACGGAACAGGAATGGGCTGCACTCGCAAGACAGTGCGAGGAAAACGGTGCAGATGTCGTGGAGCTGAATTTCTCCTGCCCGAATATGGCAGACGGCGGACTGGGTTCCGATATCGGACAGATCCCGGAGCTGGTGGAATCGCTGACCGCTGCTGTGAAAAGCGCTGTCCGCATCCCGGTCCTTGCGAAACTGACACCTAATGTCGCAGCTATGAGCCCGGCGGCGGAGGCGGCAAGGCGTGGCGGTGCAGACGGCATCGCCGCCATCAACACGATCAAAAGCCTCATCGGTGTGAACCTGCACACGTATGTGACCGCACCTGCCGTGCATGGAATGTCCGCCGTGGGCGGCTACAGCGGAAAGGCAGTCAAGCCGATCGCCATGCGGTTCATTGCGGAGCTTGGCAAGAATCCTGCCTTGCAGGGGATGCACCTGAGCGCCATGGGCGGCATTGAAAGCTGGTCGGATGCCGCAGAATTTATCCTGCTCGGCGCCGGCAGCGTGCAGGTCACGACCGCCGTCATGCAGTACGGATACCGCATCATTGACGACCTGAGATCGGGTCTGGATTACTACCTGATGCAGAAGGGAATGTCCAGTGTCAGGGAAGCGGTCGGGCTTGCCCTGGATTCCGTGAGCGAGACCACCAATGTGCTGGAACGGGATACCGTGATCTTCCCGAAATTCCACAAGGAACAGTGCATCGGCTGCGGACGCTGCGAGCTCTCCTGCGCCGACGGCGGACATAGCGCCATTTCGCTGAATGCCGACAGAAAGCCGGTCTTTCATGCGAAAAACTGCGTGGGCTGCCATCTCTGCGTACTGGTCTGTCCGCAGAAGGCGATCACCCCCGGCAGAAAGCGTGTGGCGATTCCTCGCCGATAACCAAAAAGCAAGCTCTCCCAAGCGGTTCACTTTGGGAGAGCTTGCTTTATTATGAAATGGTTTCTGTCACTTCAGACAAAGGCGTCATCAGTCCTCCAGATAGAACTCCTTGAGTTTCTGGAAATCTGCGTCCGTCAGACCGACCTTTTCACGCAGGAAGTTCTTGACGGAACCGTACTGTGCAGTCAGGTCGTCATAGTTGGTCTCCATGACCTCCGGATATGCAGCAGCGGTGAATACGAAATCATAGATCATCTGCGGATCATCGGTATAGGCTTCCGCAGCGGCACGGGTATCCTCGATCTTCTGCGCATTGGCAACGTTGGTCAGCAGATAGTCCTGCATGATCACGTCCTTGTCGAAGTCCATCGCAGCGAGGAGCAGCATGGAGATCATACCGGTTCTGTCCTTACCGCCGGCACAGTGGAACAGGATCGCATTGTCCTCCGGCTTGTTGAGGAGAATGTCGAAAACATCACGATAGTAAGCAGCAGCGGCATCGGATTCAAAATACTCGATGTGATTCTGTACCGTCAGCATACCGATCTCCACCTGGAACATGGAGAGTGCCACACTTCCGCCCGGCTTTCCGACATTGCGCTGGAGCTCCAGCATCTGGGCATACAGCTCCGGATTCTGGGAGAAGATGCGCATGCCCAGACCGTAGAACTCGATGTAGGAAATGCGGTTCTCGCCCATGAACATATAGTCCGTGGAGATCAGCGGCAGATCCTTATTGAACGGTGTCAGGACGATGGTGCTCATCTGCTGAACGCCGTCGGTCTTCATGATGGAGAGGTTGCCGTAGCCCTCGACCTCGTACTGCTGCACGTCAAAGTCCATATCCACTACGAAACCAGGTGCCAGCGGTGCGGAAACGCTGATGGCAGAGAATTCGCCTGCATCCAGCGGGGTGACGGTGTAATACTGCGACAGCAGGTCGAGTACCTTGTCTGCCTCGACGTCTATCATATAGCTGTTGAACTTGGCGATATAGGCAGACTTGCTTTCCCATTCTGTGCCAACGGTGTGCGCATAGGTGCTGCCGTAGTTGACATTGACGCAGTTGGCATTCAGGGTGATGGTGTCTGCGATGATGACATAGTCTGTTTTTTGAGCTTTTGCAAATCTGACACCTCCTTGGTTTTGTACATCCTCTGCTGTTGGCAGAGCACTGTATGCTATTTATTATTTTACCATATTCTTCGCAAAATGGCAAGTGGATTTTGTAAATTCTGCAACAAAAAAGCAGCCCCTCCAAACCGAAAGGGCTGCGCAGAAAGATTCACAGTTTATTCGTGCTTGCGCTTGTGATAAATGACTGCGATCTGGAATCCGGACGGTGCCTGCATGGTCGTTGACGTGACGTGTTCCTGGTCGATCAACGGGGTACACTGCTGGAAGCCGTGGGATTTGAGCAGCTCGCAAGCACCATCAAAATCACGGACATTCATGCGGATAATGACCCGATCGTGACCGTTATCCAGTTCTTCCGGGGGTACATTTGCGACATCCACTGCAAAGCCGTTGTCGTTCTTCATGTTAAAGGACTGACCGCCCTTGTCGCTTTCATGTGTGTGCGTAAACCGATGTGCGACCGAAAAGCCCAGCTCCTCAAACAGCTTTACGGTGTCGTCGTGCTCATTAGTCTTGATGATCGGGTGAAAAGATGTGATTTCCATAGTAGCATTCTCCTTTTGATTGGTAAAATGTCCCAGTTGCATCCCCTAAAGAGGAACCCCCGTCAGTCGTGTTCCCGGATGTGATAGAAAACGGAAATGACAAACCCGGAGGGAGCCTGCAGGGACACGCACTTCAGGTATTTAAGCTCAAACACCTGTGTGATCTCTGTATAGCCGTGCTCACGGAACAGCGAACGGGCTCCTTCAAAATCCCGGACATTCATCCAGATGCTGGTGCCCGACTGACCCTCCGGAATGCTGCTGTCCGTATAGATGCAGATGCGGTACCCGTCTTCATTTTTCATAATAAAGTGGTTGCGATTCGGGTCATTTCCCAGAAGATCGGGAAGAACGTGCGCCTTTTTGAAGCCGAGCGCCTCAAAGACAGCTTGGGTTTCCTCAAGGTCAGAGGTTGCGATCATCGGGTAGAAAGATGTGATTTCCATTGTTAATTCCTCCTATATTTTAATCTCATGTTTTTTATAAGATACAGAGATGTATCTTTTACTTGTTCTTGAGATGCTCGATGAGCACGATACAGAAACCGGACGGGGACTGCAAACGCAGGGTCTTGGAGGTCTTGGATTCGTATACATTGCCGGTCGGCGCTGTGAAGCCGTTTGCCTTCAGAAGCTCGTAAGCTTCATCGAAATTGTCCACGTTCATGCGGATCATGGGCATATCCTGCGGAAGCATGGATACCGACGCTACGTCCACGCAAAAGCCGTCTGCGTTCTTCATGCGGATGCTGGTCGTATCATGACCGTCCACATTGATGACTTCATGGCGCTTCTCAAAGCCGAGTGCCTCAAACAGTGCGACGATATCGTCACCCTTGGGGGAGACGATCATGGGATTAAAGGTTGTGATTTCCATAGTAAGTCCTCCTTTGGCTTTCGCCCTGTATCAAAGTTGTCAAAAATGCTGCTTTTCTTTTAACAGTTCGCAGAATTTATTGCATTATATATGACTTATATGATGGCTGTGTGATAAATAAGTGATAAAACGGAGAAAATAGCGGAAATTGCGCTGAGAATGCAGTATTCACTTTTACGCACAGATATTCCAGGATGTAAATATACTATCTGGAATCTATGAGCATATGGAAGCTAAACAGATTAGCCAAAAATCTGTTGACATTGCATATTAGGAATGCTATAATAGCAAATATAGGGATTGCTTCCAAATGGCGCATCTACTGTACGTATATTTCGATAATGATATTAGGAGGAACAAACATGAAAAGAATGATCGCAGCACTTTGTATGACCACAATGCTTCTTGCCACCTGTACCGCCTGTGCCGCCGCACCGGCAGCAGACCAGGGCGGCGATACCGCATCGACTGCCGCCAGCACAGAGGCAACCAACAAGATCGGTTTGCTGACCGTGCTGAATATGAAAGAGGAGGAGAGTGTAGCGGTTGGTAAGCAGCTTGACATTGCCAAGCAGTATCTGCGTGAAAAGGGCTATATCGCCGGTGATACGCAGACCGAGCCGACTTCGGTCGATCAGAATCAGCATATCTACTTCGACACGCTCGATTCGATGGTCATGGGACTCGAAGCCGGAACGGTCAATTCCATCTCGGTGCCGTTGTCCACGGGTAAATACCTGCTTGCAAATAACGATAAGCTCGAAATGTACGGAGAGATGACGCTTGAGGATATCGAGAAGATCAAACAATCTGGCGATATGGATGTACAAATGGCGCTTGATGCCACCGCCAACGGTTTCGCCTTCATGTTCAGCGAGAAGAACAAGGACCTGCGTGATGAATTCGACAAGGCGATCGATGAGATGCAGGCAGACGGCACGCTGGACAAGCTCGTTGAAACCTATATCGACAATGTAAGCCTTGAACCGATCCAGTTTGAGAACAATGGCAGCAGGACAATCAAGGTCGCTGTTACGGGCTCTCTGCCGCCGATGGACTATGTGGCACCGGATGGCACGTTTGCAGGCTTTAATACCGCCATCCTCGCCGAGATCGGCAAGCGCCTGGGCATCCATATCGAGCTCGTTCAGACCGACAGCATAGGCCGTGCGGCAGCGCTTTCCTCCGGCACAGCGGATGCCGTTTTCTGGACAAGAGTCAGTCTTGTGACCGGTCTCCCGGACGGCAAGGCACCGGAGGAGGGTGAGGCACCAGACAAGGCAATGGACGACAGACGCAAGAGCAATCCGGCAGGCAGCAATGAATTGGATGAGCTCCTGGAGGAAATGCGCAAAGCGATTCCGCCGGAGGTCAAGGAAAAGATGGATATGCCGGAGGGCACAGTCGTGACCGACCCGTATTTCCGTGACATCAATGTGGGCATCAAGCTCAAGTAACAGCATACAACAGGAGAATACCATTCCTCAAATCCTGATGAAAGAATGATAGTATGTCGATATTTGATAAATTGTATAAGATCCTGATCGAGGGAGGTTCGTGGAAAACCATCCTCTCCGGACTTTGGGTCACGATCGAAATATCGGTGCTTGCGCTGCTCATCGGAACGGTGCTCGGCGCCGTCATCTGCCTGCTGCGCACACGGAAAAATCCCATTGTGTCCGGCATCGGGGCGGTGTATATCGCTGTGCTGCGTGGCACGCCGGTGCTGATGCTGCTGCTGTTGCTGTATTACGGCGTGTTTGCCCATGCAGGATTGGCACCGGTCATGGTGGCGGTGGTCACCTTTGCGCTGAATGTCTCTGCGCACGTTGCAGAGCTCCTGCGTTCGGCACTGCTTGCCGCTGACAAGGGGCAGGCGGAAGCGGCACGGTGCCTGGGCTTTTCCGCATGGGATACCTTCCGGCTGGTCACATTTCCGCAGGTGCTGCGCATCGCAAAGCCGGTCTACCAGTCCACGGCGGTGAACCTCATCCAGTGGACGAGCGTGGTGGGCTATGTCACGATCACCGATCTGACCCGTGTCATCAATAACACCGCCGCACGCACGATGCAGCCGCTGCTGACCATCACGATCGGTATGCTGATGTATCTCGCCCTGAGCTATCTGTTATTCGGCGCCTTTGCGCTGACAGACCGCATCCAGAAACGGAGGAGGGGTGAGAAGTCATGAGCCTGATCGAAGTCAAGGGCTTGAAGAAGTCGTTCGGCAGTCTGGAGGTGCTCAAGGGCATCAATGTGACCGTGGAGCAGGGGGAGCGCATTGCCATCATCGGCGGCTCCGGCTGCGGCAAGAGCGTGTTTCTCCGGAGCCTGACCATGCTGGAAAAGCCGGACGCCGGGCAGATCCTGATCGACGGCAAAGAGATCACCGCCAAGGGCGCAGATGTGGATCACATCCGGCGCAGTCTGGGCATGGTCTTTCAGAAATTCCACCTGTTTTCCGAAATGGACGTCATGAGCAATCTCTGCCTTGCCCCCATGAAGCTCAAGGGAATGTCCAAGGACGAAGCGCAGGAGAAGGCAAACGAGCTTTTGAAGCTGGTCGGACTTGCATCGAGGGCGCATTCCTGGCCGTCGGTGTTGTCCGGCGGACAGCAGCAGCGTATTGCGATCTGCCGCAGCCTGATGATGGAGCCGAAGATTTTGCTGTTTGACGAACCGACCAGTGCGCTTGACCCGACGATGGTCGGCGAGGTGCTGGCGGTGATCCGGATGCTTGCCAAGCGTGACATGAGCATGATCATCGTGACGCATGAGATGCATTTCGCACGGGAGGTCTCGAACAGAGTGCTGTTCTTTGCGGACGGCGGCATCTATGAGGACGGGTCGCCGGCGCAGATCTTTGATACGCCGCAGCGTGAAAAGACGATCGCTTTTATCCGCAAGATCAAGTATTTCACCTTCCCCATCACCGAACGTGGATTCGACCTGATGCAGCTTCATGGCGGCGTGCAGGAGTTCGGAGAGAAATACGGACTGTCCCAGCCCCGGATTTTTCGTCTGGATGTCTGCTGTGAGGAGCTGGTATTTGAAATGCTGGGGAACTGCTATCAGGAACATGAGCAGCCGGAAATGCTGCTGCAGGTCTTGTATGCAGAAGCCGACCAGACCGTTCAGATCGAGCCATCGTGCAAGGGCGGACAGTATGACCCGTTCTCGCAGGAGGATGACAGCCTGGGCGTCACGATCATGAAGAAGATGTCCCAAAAGATCGAGTATTCCTATCAGGAACAGACGAACCGGATCGTGGTCGTGCTGTAAGAACGCATTCCAACAGAAAAAAGCTGTGTGAGCACATTACTCATACAGCTTTTTGATTTTGATTGTTGACATTTTATGGGCAGCGTGCTCTGCGGAAGTACATTGTGGAAAGAATGAAGCCCGGAGAACCGGGCTTTTCCTTTTATATAGTCGTTTTGTAGAAGTGCAGCACGAACTGCGCACCGTGCGGATGGCGGTTGGTGGCTTTGAGACTGCCGTCCTGCGCCGTGATGACCTTCTTGGCAAAGGCAAGCCCGATGCCAAAGCCGTTCTTGGTGTACTCCGAGGAACGATAGAAACGCTCGAAAATATGCGGCAATTCCGCTTCCGGAATGCCCTCGCCGGTGTCGGAAATGGTGATCTCTGTGGAAATATGGCTCCCCTTGGCGGCGACTGTGACTGTGCCGCCAGCCGGAGTGTGTTCGATCGCATTTTTCAGAAGATTCACGACCGCTTCGGAGGTGTAGCGCAGGTCGCCTGTGAATGTCGGCTCACCGGTGATCTCCGTCCGGATCTCCACACCCTTGAGCTCCGCCGTGACGGAAACAGTATCCACGGACTGTGCGATCAGTTCCCGGCAGGAGACTGTTTGCTTTGCAAATCTGACCGCATCTGCTTCGATGCGTGACAGACTCAGCATCGTTTCGATCAGCCATTTCATGCGAGCCAGCAGCTCGTACAGGTCACGCAGGTATTCCATGCGTTCCGGCTCTGTCAGCTCCGAGGCATTCATCAGACCGAGGATCATCATCACGGATGTCAGCGGTGTGCGGAGCTGGTGGGAAATATCCTCCAGCGCTTCCTTTGCAAACTGCTTTTCGTGCAGCAGCTCTGCATTCTGCTCACGCAGGCGGATGGTCATTTTATGGATCTCCGCCGCAAGCACGCTCAGCTCGCCTTCCTTGTACTCATCGAACGAGATTCGGTCGTCATTGTGCAATATCCGGTCGATATCGTCACAAAGCTGCATGACCTTGTCATGTCGGTGAGACAGGTCGTATTCATAGAGCCCGAACAGCACCGCCGACAGTACAAGCACTACAACGGCACACGGAATGCTGAAAATCGCACAGGCTGCTGCCGCCGCTGCGGTCACGAAAATGTGGAGAAGCCGCCTTTTTCTGACGCTCATCCGTCCACCGCCTTATAGCCGAGCCCTCTGATGGTGAGGATGATGCGTGGCTCCTGCGGATCGTCCTCGATCTTTTCACGCAGGCGGCGGATGTAAACGCTCAGGGTGTTGTCCGAGACAAATTCCTTGGTCAGCGACCACAATTCCTCTGCAAGCCGGTCACGGGAGAGGATCTGGTTCCTGTTCGAGAAGAAAACCAGCAGCAGACGGTATTCCAGTGCTGAAAGTGTGAGCTCTGCGCCGTTTTTGTACACCAGTCCCTTGATCGGGTCGATCGTGACATTGCTGCACTGCAGCAGGGGAGAGGAACGTTGGTGGCGGCGCATCACGTTTTTCATGCGAGCCAGCAGCTCCCGTGTGCCAAAGGGCTTGCCGATGTAATCATCCGCACCGATTTCAAATCCGGCAACCGTGCAGGCTTCATCCGCTGATGCTGTAATGAAGATCACGGGCGTGTCGTTTTGCGCCTTGATCGCAGCGCAGACGGAGTATCCGTTGCCGTCGCCCAGCGAGATATCGAGCAGGACGCAGTCGTAGACATTTTCCGCAAACAGCCGCAGGGCGTCCTTCTGCCCGGTGGCGTAGTCGGTCGTGAAGCCCTCGGACTGGAGGAACCGCATCAGAAATCTTGCAAGCTGTTCATCGTCCTCGACCAGTAACATTTTGGACATGGTATCCACCTCCCCACGTAGTTTCTATTGTGCTGCCTTCATTATACCATAATCCTGCTCCAAATGCAAGCGGACGGCGAGGATGCACACGCAAATCCATTTTCGGGTTCTGGTAGAAGAACAGGCACGTTTCAATCCCCCTACCCCCAGCCCCCTCCCCAAGGAGGGGGCTGTTTTGCAGGGGGCTGCGCCCCCTGCACCCGCTATATCTGCGTGAAGGATGCCGTCCGCCTCCAGGATCAATCCTCCTGCTCCCCAAGGAATGTCCGGATCGCATCCGCAATGCGCTGCGGCTGCTGTGCATAGATGATGGCGTGCTCACCCGGACAGGAGATGAGCCGACAGTTGCCGAGCCGTTCGGTAAATGGTTTGATATCGTTTGCATAGGTTGCCTGATAGTACCAGCCCTCCTGCTTCCACATGGATCTTGCCATCGCTTCGGGAGTGCTGCTGAATGTCTTGCCAGCCGCATCAAAGTCCGCCTTCATGAACCGGAGGGATTCGAGCACATCTGCCTCGCTGGTCGGCGTGGTCGCAAGATAGAGCTTTGGAGTGTCGGTTGGCTTCACCAGGTGCAAGAGCTTGAGGGTCTCCTGCTGTTCGAGCATGAATTCCGAGCCCAATGCAGATGTGACAAAACGATTGTCGCTGCGTTTCCACAAATCAAACGCCTCCTGTGGAAAGATCGCTGTGCCGGTGTAAACGGCGTGTTCGTCCTCCTCCATCGGGAACAGCCGGTTCAGTCCGAGCCACGAGCGCATTTGGAGCCTGCGTGTTTCCGCCGCAGCTTCCGCATCTGAATGATAGCCGTCCAGCTCGCTTGCCATCCAGATCTCATCCTTCGGCAGCGGCGTGCCGTCGAGAAAGACGATCGCTTCGATCTCCTCCGGATACGCCGCCTCCCAGTACATCGCATAGTAGCCGCCGTAGGAATGCGCCATCAGTACGTAAGGCGCCTGGAATCCGTCGTTTTGCAGACTTTCCCGGTAATCCTGCACGACCTGCTCTACGGTCTGGGGCTTGTGCGAATCCTCACTGAAGCCGTTGCCGGCACGGTCGGGATAGACGATGGTGTTTTCCTCACCGAGCAGGGTGTTGAGCTCTGTTGTCAGGACGGGGAAGCAGTTGGCGCCCTGTCCTGCCAGTGCCACGATCGTGTGTTTGCCGTTGGCGGCGCCGGTGTGGTAGACATTCCGCTTGCCGTCACTGGTATCGACCAGATGCAGGTAGCCTGCCTGCTCGTAAGCCTTGCGGTCGTTGTGATAGGCGATCACGCTGTAGGTGTGCAGTCCGGCGATCACCAGAACGGCGACACCTGCCGCTGCGATGGCACAATTCCGGACAAGATGCGTTTTCGGCGCATCAAGCTGCATTTCCGTGCCCCGGATCTGGTCGGACAGGCTCTCAGAGCGCTGCATCCGCAGCATGATGACCGATGTGATGCCGCCTGCCACGAATGCTGTCAGTGATGCGCCCACACAGCGCACAAAGGGCATCACATGGTCGAATTTGATGAGCCCCATCATCATATTGCGCACCGCTTCCGTTTCCCCGACAAAGGTGGTGCTGATAAGGGCTGTCAAGCCCTTTTCTGTGCCAAAGACCACGATCACGCAGAGCAGAAGCGAGAGGATCGCCGACACACCTGTGAATTGCAGGCACTCGATGACCGTCATGCCTGCAAGCTGTCCGTCCGTCATGCCCACGCATTGCAGGGAAGCCATTTCGCTGCGGCGGTTTGCGATGCCGGTGGAGATGATGTTCATCAGGTTGATGAGTGCTGTCAGGGCGATGAGTACGTTGATGATGAGCACGCCTGTCCGGATGGCAGAGATGACATTGTGCGTCATCCATTTGTCACGGTAGGCATCGAACAGCAGCTCAATTTCTTCCGAATGCTCCAGAAACCACTCTGACATCTTTTCCGAGTCAGCCGCATTGGGTTCGGCGTCCGACATACAATACGCATAGCATTCTGCACTGCTTTCATAGTTGCAGAAATAGTCGTGCTCGATGGATTCATACGTTTCCAGAGCACCGATCAGCAAGCCGTGAACGGAATAGACGGTGAATTTTGCGTTGCCGGCGGCGAGCACGCTGACCTCCATTTCACGCTGCTCTTTTTTGGCAAGCTTCCAGGTTTCCTGGGCATCGTCCGTATCGGCTTCTGTCCGTTCGTAGTAGGTGGTGGTGACGGGGAATGTTCCCTGTTCGATGACGGAGGAGAGCGAGGCGTACTTATCGTTGTTCCGGTCGCAGACGTAGCCGCCGGAGGACACGAGCTCCGCATAGCTGACAGGCGGATCGTTCTCGAACATTTTCAGGTAGAGCTCCTCGTTGACGTACTCGATCAGGAGATCCTTTTTGCTTTCCTTTTCCTTGACGAGCCAGCTCTGCGAGATGCCGAGCTCCCGGAACAAGCCGCTGTCCTGCATGAGCTGTTCGCTTTCCTTGTAGGAATGCCCGTCCACGGCATTGAGCGTCACGATGAAATCGCAGTCGTACATATTCTGCCCAATGAATTGGGTGATGCTGTATTCCACGGAATTCAGCAGCGTCCCGAATGTTGCGAACATCGTGATGGATACCGTCAGCGTCAGAACGGTGATGGCAAAGCGCTTTTTCTGGCGGCGTGCATTTCTTGATGCCATGCTGCCCGTGATGCCGAACAGCAGTCCGGAAAGTGTGCGGCGCTTGACTTTTTTGACGTCTGCGGCACGGGTCGTGATGGCTTCCATCGGGGTCTTGCGGATGACACGCATCCCGACGCCGTAAGCCGACAGGAATACCCAGAGGATGCCGACCGCTGCCGAAACCAGGAGCATTTTGGGGTCTACCGAAAACGGCAGGCTGAGCTTGGCATTGGTCATGCCGTGAAAGATCTGCGAGAGCCCTGCCGCAAGCAATGCGTGGTACATGAGGTAAGCAAGCCCCACGCCGACCGCCAGTCCCAGCGGTACTGCAATGATGCAGAGCTGCAAGCCCTCTGAGGTGATGATGCGGACGATCTGCTCCGGGGTGGCGCCGATGGATTGCAGAACGCCGTATTGCCGTTCCCGTTCCTTCGACGAGACCTCAAACGCCGTGTCGATCACAAGCCGCAGCGCAAAGGCGATCATCACCGCAAAGAGAAAGAAAATGCAGAAAATGCGCAGATTGGACAAATGCGCTTCGTCACCGATGGAGTCGAGGTTCAGAAGCTCGTTGTTCCATTCGTATTTGTTCTTGGTGAACAGATCCTGCGCACCGATCTGGTTGGTGACGTCCTGTAACCAGCGTTCCCGGTCGCCGATGTCGCTGCCGAACAGGATGTAGGCGCCGACCTTGCCGTCCTTTTCGTAGTCCAGCCGGAGCCGGCGGATGGGCTCGATGCCAGAAAGGGATTCCGCCTGTTCCGGTGTCAGCTCATGGATCACCAGATGAAACGGACTGGCGCTGTAGGCGGTGTTGCGTCTGCAATGGATGTACACGCTGTACAGCACGAATACCATCGTAATGATCGCAACTGCGGCGATGATGCTGATGATGGTGAAGATGGACTGTCGTTTCTGCGCCTTGATGTAACGTGAGGCGAGCTGGCTTTCATATTTCATGGCTGTCAGCCTCCCTCTGCGTGGAATTCGCTTCATCCGAAATGATCCTGCCGTCACTGAGCACAATGATGCGGTCGCATTGCTCAGCGATATGCTCATCGTGTGTGATGATGAGCGTGGTCTGCTTCAGCTCCCGGTTGGAACGGCGGAGCAGCGCCATGATCTCGGCGCTGTTCTGGCTGTCGAGGTTGCCGGTCGGCTCGTCCGCAAGGATGACCTGCGGCGACGTAAAGAGCGCACGTCCGATCGAGACTCTCTGCTGCTGACCGCCCGACATCTGCGATGGCAGATGATCCCGGCGCTCTTGCAGTCCGAGCATATCCAGGATGCGTTCGAGATGCGCCTTGTCAGGCTTTCTGCCGTCCATGCGGATCGGCAGCGTGATGTTTTCCTCTGCGGTCAGCACGGGGATGAGGTTGTAAAACTGGTAGATCAGCCCGACCTGCCGCCGGCGGAAGATCGCAAGCTCCCGGTTGTTCTGTGCAAAGATATCCTGCCCGTCCAGCCAGATCTTGCCGGAGGTCGGACGATCCACTGCACCGATCATGTGCAGCAGCGTGGACTTTCCCGAACCGCTGGCGCCCACAATGGCGACCATCTGCCCCTTGGGAACGCTGAATGACACGCCGTTCACAGCTTTGACTTCATTTTCACCCTTGCCGTATACCTTGCAGAGATCCTCTACTTTCAAAAGTTCCATAACGATGCCCTCCCGTTTGTATTTCTTATACTATTATGATAGCACAGCAATCTTACAGCAGTATTATCTGAATCTTACAGTTTTGTCATGTTCGTGCGGCGGATAAAATGCAGGAGGTGACCCGTTCCGGATCACCTCCTGTGATGAAGCATCAGAGCGCCCCTTGCAGCAGCAGGAGCACGATCTGTGCAGAAACGACTGCGCAGGGAACTGTGACGGTGTCCCATTCGCTCGGCGAGTACAACTCTGTGACAGCACCAGCCAGCGCACTTGGCAGCAGGACGAGCAAAGTGCTTTGCGGTGTCAGCGTGCCGTACAGCAGATACGAGATGCAGCCTGCCGCAAGGCTGCAAAGAAGCATGGCGGCGCTGCCCTCCACGGATTTCTTGCCGTCCATGTGCGGCAGGCGGAGCTTGTGTTTGCCGAAGGGGATGCCGATGAGCGCTGCTGCCGCATCACCGATGCCCCACATCAGGATGGATGCAGCGCACAGGTCTGGTCTTTGCAGAAGTCCCCATGAGACCGTCACCAGTGCCGCATACATCAGAAACAGCATGAGCATACTGCGCCGGATCTCGTGCGTGCTCTTTTCCTCAAAGTAGGCGGCGTACCACTTTGCACGTTCGCAAAGCAGAAGCATCGGATATAACACAACGGCAAGCAAAACGGCAGTCAGCGCTGCGGCGTACCAGGTCTCTGCGTGATAGGACATCCACGGCAGACTGAATACGGCGATCAGATGCAGCAGCTTGCGGTACACAAAGCCTTTGGCTTTTAGGACATATTTCGCAACCATACACACCAGGATGCACGGGATAAAAAAGACAACCATCGACACAAAGCAATGCAGGATCTGCGTCAGGAGAGCCATTGTGCGATCACCTCCCGGTAGTGCAGGACGATCATGGCAGCGCCGAGGAGCGTCAGGGTCACACCGGTGACGAGCCCGACGGTGCGGTTTTGCACATGGTTTGCGAATTTCGCTGAGACAAGCGATGCGATCGTTGCGGTGATGATGCAGACCGTCATTGGCAGCCATTTCTCCAGCAGAATCGCTGGATGGATGAAAATGTGACTGACCGCTGCGATCAGCGCTGTGAAGGTCATAATAAAGGTACTTGTTCCGACAGCAGATTTCAGATCCATGCCAAGGAATGCCGTAAACACCACCAGCATCATCATGCCGCCGCCCGTCCCGACAAATCCGGCGCCAAAGCCGATGGTCAGTCCGAAAAACAGGGAAATGGCAATGCCCTTCCAGTCGAGCTTTTCGCCCTTAACGGCTGTCTTACGGTCGGAGGAATCGGGCTTGACCAGAAAGCGGATGCCGATGCAGAATGTCAGAAACAGCGTGAAACCGCCCAGCACCACATTGCCTGCCATCCATGCCGCCAGACTTCCGACCGCACACATACTGAGAATGCAGACCAGCATGATCCAGCCACGCCGCAGGTCGATATTCTTGTGCCGGATGTAAATGCCTGTCGTGACCGCCGAGCCTAAAATATCCGAAGCCAGTGCGATCGCCGTAGCCTGGTAAGCGCCGGTTTCTCCCGTGAAGGAGGGGCAGAGTGTGATCATGATCGGCACCATGACCGTTGCCGCCGAAAGCCCTGCCATCCCCGTTCCGATACCGGCACCGAGGGCGGCAAGAATCAGCCAAAAGTATTCCAAACTATCACTTCCTATTTTCACTTCTCTCTTACTATACCATATACTGCTGATTTAGTCAATGAGATTATATGAACAAATCTGCTTTTCTTTCCGCTAAACAGCGTATTGACGGGATTTTATACTACGCACTATTGCAAATCGTAATAACGATTTGCAATCCGCCGTCTTTGACGGCGGGCGGCGCATAGCGCCGCAATGCGCTCCGTTTATACGCCCTCTGCCAAAGCCACATAGTGGCTTTGGCGGCTGCTGCGCAGCCTGCAAAGCACAACATTGTTGTGCTTTGCAATAGAGGGCAGTATAT
>CACXGK010000107.1 GCA_902767115.1 uncultured Ruminococcus sp. | reverse complement strand
TACTGGGAGCCGACCGACTACACCGCAAAGCCGGATGTCAACAACAACGGCGAGTTCACTGTGACCTACAAGAACACCACCAATGCATCCACTGTTGACGTATACGTTTGGTGGCCGAAGGAGGGCTACACGCTCGTTTCCGCTGTCAAGAAGGGCAGCAGCTCTGTGACCCCGACCCAGACACCTACTCAGACACCGACCCAGGCTCCTACCCAGGCACCCACTCAGGCACCGACCCAGGCTCCGTCCCAGACCCCGACAACAACGGTTACCATGTACGGTGACGCTGACTGCGATGGCAGTGTTTCCATCCTCGACGTTATCAGCCTGAACAAGTACCTGCTCGGCCGTCAGCAGCTGACCGATGCCGGCAAGGCAAACGCTGACGTGGATGCCAACAACAACATCAATGAGACAGATTCCCTGTACATCCTCAAGTGCGTTGTTGAGCTCGTAAAGCAGAGCGATTTCCCGATCCGCTAAGTGCGATCCAACTAAAACACAAGACTGCGCAAGTGTCAAAGCTTGCGCAGTTTTTTGTTTGCACAGAGGTTTTAGAAATTTCCGTAGGGTTGTTTCGGAGGAAAAATTTAGGATTTGTATAATACTGCACATTTTTCAACAAATTTCGTCTTTCAGTATTGACTAATTCGCCAAAATGTGGTATAATGGTTACAATATTCGACGAAAACCCATTGCCATCGTCTACGGACGGTCGCCGTCAGAAAGGTCGCTTATGAAAGAATTACTGGAACGCAAACAAGGTCTGCACCGCAGCATCCTCATCGTGGATGACGAGATCATTGAACGGGAAATGCTCGGCGTCATGCTACAGGATCTGTTCGAGGTCATTTACGCCGGGAACGGCTTGCAGGCGCTCGATATCATTCGCTCCGGCGTACAGAAGCTCTCGCTGATCGTGCTCGATCTGCATATGCCGGAGCTCGACGGCTACGGTCTGCTCAAAGCCATCCGCTCCGACAGCGAGCTGCGCCGCATCCCGGTCATCGTGCTCACTGCCGAGAAGGATTCGGAGGTTGAATGCTTGCGGATGGGCGCTGCGGATTTCATCACAAAGCCCTATGATGCGCCCGAAATCATCCGTGCGAGAGTGAGCCGTTCCATCGAGCTTGCCGAGGACAGCGTCATCATCCACCAGACCGAGCGTGACGAGCTGACCGGACTGTTCAACCGGGAATTCTTCTTCGAGTACGGCAAGCGCCTTGATGCGCAGAATAACCACAGCCCGATGGACGCCGTCGTGTTCGATGTCAACCGCTTCCGCATCGTCAACGAGCTCTACGGCAGACCCTACGGCGACCACGTCCTCCAGACCATCGGCACCACCATCCACAAGCTCGTCCAGAAAACCGGCGGACTTGCTTGCCGGAGTGACAGCAATGCATTTTTTGTCTATATTCCGCACAATCCGGATTTGTCGAAAAGGCTCCCCGGCGTGATCTCGCAGATCCAGGAAGCCATCGGCGACCCGAATATCAGCTTCCGCATCGGTGTGGATTCCGACGACGGCAAGCCGGTTTGCATGGAGCATCGGTTCGACCGGGCAAGGCTTGCCTGCCGGAAGCTGCGCAATACCTATGCCACGAATTTCGAGTTCTACGACGCCGAGCTCCATTCCAAGGAGCTGTTTGCCGAACGGCTCATCAACGACATGGACAAGGCGCTGGAGGAGCAGCAGTTCCAGGTGTATTTCCAGCCGAAATACGACATCACGGGCGACACGCCACGCCTTACGAGCGCCGAAGCGCTGGTGCGGTGGTTCCATCCGGAATACGGCATGGTCAGCCCCGGCGTGTTCATTTCGCTGTTCGAGGACAACGGTCTCATCCACAAGCTCGACCGCTACGTCTGGGATGCCGCCGCTGCGCAGGTGCGTGACTGGCGTGACCGGCTGGGATTCCGCCTGCCGGTGTCGGTGAACGTGTCGAGAGTGGACATCTTCGACCCGACGCTCGCCCGTGAGCTCGACGAGATCCTGCAGCGCCACGACCTGACCGCCGCCGAGCTCCTGCTGGAGATCACGGAATCCGCCTACACGGAAAACTCCCAGCAGATCATTGACACCGTTTCGGCGCTGCGGGCGCTCGGATACAAGATCGAGATGGATGATTTCGGGTGCGGCTACTCGTCCCTGAATATGCTGACCTCCATGCCGATGGATGCCTTGAAGCTCGACATGAAATTTATCCGTAATATCGCCAAAAATCCAAAGGATTACCGTCTGGTCGGCATCATGATCGAGATCGCACGGCTGCTCGAAGTCCCGGTCATTGCCGAGGGCGTCGAGACCGCAGAGCAGATGGAACTGCTCAAAGCCATCGGCTGCGACATCATCCAGGGGTACTATTTCTCCAAGCCGCTGCCGGCTGCGGAGTTTGAAGCGCTGATCGAAAAAGCGCAGAAGGAGGGCGAAAATGCTCACATTGGATAGTCTCAGAGACTTCGGTGCCAACGTGGACGAGGGGCTCGTGCGGTGCATGAATATGGAGGCGTTTTACCTCAAACTCGTCGGCAAAGCCATCGAGGACAAGCGCATCGCTCAGCTCGAAGCCCAGATCAGCGCCGGCGACCTCGATGCCGCCTTTGAGACAGCGCACGCCCTCAAAGGAATGTACGCCAACCTCTCCCTCACCCCCCTCACCGAGCCCATCAGCGAAATGACCGAGCTCCTGCGCTCCCGGACACCGGCAGACTACGCCCCCCTCCTGCGTGAGGCAAAGGCGCAGTTTGAGAAGCTTTGCAGCTTGTAAGGGGAGGGGATTTCGCCCGTTGCGACGGGCGACCAGGGGCTACTGCGACCGAGGATGAGGCAGGATGCTGCCCGAAGACGAGCAGTGCGGTGCAAGGATGTGACCACAGCCCCCTGGACCCTCGCAAACTTTTTTTAGGGAAAAAAAGTTTGATCAAAAAAACCAAGATTAGAGCTTGTGGGCGTTTATTTGGACTGCCAGATACCGAAACCGGAGGACACCTATGTTTGGAAAACACTTTCAACTCAACGAACAGACGCTGCACATCATCATCGAAATGGGCAGGCAGATGCCCGGCGGCTTTTTTATTTACAAGGCGCAGGGCGAGGAGCTGCTTTACGCCAATAACGCTGTCCTGCGCATTTTCGGGTGCGACACGCTCGACGAATTCAAGGCGCTCACCGGCTACACCTTCAAGGGGATGCTCCACCCGGACGACTACCAGGCGGTGTCGGATTCCATCGTCGAGCAGATCGGTGCGAGCGAGGAGAATCTCGATGCCGTTGAATACCGCATCATCCGCAAGGACGGCGCCGTGCGCTGGGTCGATGATTACGGACATTACACGGAAACCGAGGCATATGGCGGTATTTACTACGTTTTCATCTCCGACATCACCGCCAGACGGGAGCAGCAGGCGCTCGAAAGCCGCCTTGCCTTGCAGGAAAAGCTCATCGAGGAGCAGGCGCAGCGGGAGCAGCAGGATAAAATGATCACCGCCTTAGCGTCCGATTACCGGAGTGTGTACCACGTCGATCTCGACACGAATGACGGCGTTTGCTACCGGGCTGACCCGGACGATCACGACCAGACGCCGGAGGGCGTGCATTTCCCGTATTACGAGCGATTCCGGTGGTATGCGGAGCATTCCGTGGACGAAAACTACCGGGAGGGTTTCCTGCGCTTCATCGACCCCGATCACGTCCGCAGTGCGCTTTCGGAAAATCTCATCATCGCTTACCGCTATCTTGTGCGCCGTGGGGGACTCGAATATTACGAGATGATCCGCATGGCAGGCGTCCGCCACGCCGCTGACCGGGACGATCACATCGTTCACGCCATCGGTCTGGGGCTGACCAACATCGACAGCGAAATGCGTGAGACCATGGCGAATAACCAGGCGCTCAGCGAAGCCCTTGCCGCCGCCGAGGAAGCCAACCGTGCGAAAACCGCCTTCCTCTCGAACATGAGCCACGAGATCCGCACGCCCATGAATGCCATCATCGGTCTGGACAGCCTTGCCCTGCGCCGGGACACGCTCGACCCCGAAACGAGGGATTACCTCGAAAAGATCGGCGGCAGCGCACGGCATTTGCTGGGGCTCATCAACGATATCCTCGACATGAGCCGCATCGAATCCGGTCGGGTCATGCTGCGCAAGGAGGAATTCTCCTTCCGTGTGATGCTTGAACAGATCAACACCATGGTCATGACCCAGTGCAGCGACAAGGGACTGCAATACGAATGCCGGGTGGTCGGGGGCGTGGCGGATTTCTACATCGGGGACGACATGAAGCTCAAACAGGTGCTCATCAACATCCTCAGCAACGCCATCAAATTTACCGATGCGCCGGGTGCGGTGACGCTTAGTGTGGAGCGGACGGCGGTATTTGAGGATCAGTCCACCATCCGGTTCACCATCCGGGATACCGGCATCGGCATGGAAAAGAGCTTCATCCCGAAGGTTTTTGACACCTTCACGCAGGAGGACAGCAGCCGCAATAACAAGTACGGCAGCACAGGACTTGGCATGGCGATCACGAAAAATATCGTGGACATCATGAACGGCACCATTTCCGTGGAGTCCGAAAAGGGCGAAGGCACGGTCTTTACCGTCATTGTCACCCTCAAAAACTGCGAGCACAGCTCATCGGACGATGTGTTCATCGACCCGAAGTCCATACGTGTCCTTGTGGTCGATGACGAGGAGATCGCTGCGGAGCACGCACGCATTGTCCTCGACGAAGCCGGCATCAAGGCGGACACCTGCATGAGCGGCGGCGAAGCGCTGCATATGCTCGAACTTCAGCACACCAAGCAGGAGCCGTACAACCTCGTGCTCCTCGACTGGAAAATGCCCGATATGGACGGCATCGAGGTCGCCAGGGCAATTCGCAAGCTCTACGACCGGGAGACCACGGTCATCATCCTCACGTCCTTCAACTGGGACGAGATCATGGACGAGGCGCTGCACGTCGGCGTGGACAGCTTCCTGGCAAAGCCGCTGTTCGCCTCGAATGTAATCGAGGAATTTGAACGCATCGCACGCAAGAACAATATGCTGTTCTTCAAGGAAAAGCAGCGTGCTGATCTCGAAGGCAGACACATCCTCCTTGCAGAGGACGTCATCATCAATGCCGAGATCATGCAGGAGCTGCTCCACATCCGTGGCATGGAGATCGACCATGCGGAAAACGGAAAGGTCGTGCTGGAAATGTTCCGGGAGAGTGCGCCGGATTACTACGACGCCGTGCTCATGGACGTGCGGATGCCCGAAATGGACGGTCTGGAAGCCACCGCTGCCATCCGTGCGCTGGAGCGTCCGGATGCGAAGACCGTTCCCATCATCGCCATGACCGCAAACGCCTTTGACGAGGATGTGCAGCGTTCGCTCCAGGTCGGCATGAATGCCCATTTGTCCAAGCCCGTGGAGCCGGAACGCCTGTACCAGACGCTGGAGGAGCTGATCTGGGAAGCCGGGCACCGGAATGGAGTGGAGGCGTGATGTGATGCAGACGACAATTCTTCCCGAAGCCCCCAGACGTGACCTGTCGTGGCTGGACGTCTGGGCAATGGCATTCGGCTGTATGGTCGGATGGGGCGCCTTTGTGAGTCCCGGCACGACCTTTCTCCCGGTAGCAGGCCCCGCCGGCACCATCATCGCCATGGCGATCGGTGCGGCGGTCATGCTCGTCATCGGGTACAATTTCTCCTACCTCATGCAGCGCTCACCACGAACGGGCGGCGTTTACACCTACACGAAGGAAGCCTTCGGGCGTGACCATGCGTTTCTGAGCTCGTGGTTTCTGTGCCTGTCGTACCTGACCATCGTGTTCCTCAACGGCACAGCGCTCTTTCTGGTGCTGCGCACGATGCTGGGGAGCAAGGTGCAGGCAGGACCGTATTACACCGTCGCCGGCAACCAGATCTATCTGCGTGAGATCCTCATTTCCGTGACGGCACTTGCCGGCGTGGGGCTGCTGCTTTTGTGCGCAAAGCCGCTTTTACGACGGCTGCACACGGTTTTGTCTCTGGTGCTGCTTGCCGGTATTCTTATCGTGGCGGCGCTGTGCATCCCGTATGCGGCATCGCACCTGGGGGATTTCGGCTCACAGGGAACCAACCGGGCTTACGGCATTTTCAGCATTGTGTTCCTGGCGCCGTGGGCATTTGTCGGGTTTGACGTGATCGCCTTTGACACGTCGCAGTTCCGGTTTCCCATCGGACGCTCCCGTGGCATCATCTTTGCGGCAATCCTGCTCGCAGCCGTGGCGTATACGGCAATGACCATTGTCGGCGTGGCGTCCGTGCCGGACGGCTTTGCAAGCTGGCAGGACTACATCAATGCGCTCGGAACGCTCTCCGATACGCTCTCTGTGCCGACATTCTATGCGGCGCAGACCATCATGGGCAGGGGAGGGCTGATCTTGATTGGCGTGACCGCCCTTGCAGCCGTGCTCACCGGCATCATCGGCGGCTACCGGGCTGCCATCCGGGTGCTGCATATCATGGCGGAGGACAAGATCCTGTCCAGCCATTTCTCCAAGACGGGGTTTTGCATTTTCTTTGTCATGGTGATCTCCGTGATCTTAGCGCTCCTGGGGCGCAATACTTTAAGCTGGTTCGTAGACCTCACGTCCTTCGGGGCGATCGTGGGGTTTGGCTACACGTCGGCTGCGTCCTTCAAGCTCGCCCGTGCGGAAAATGCCCGGAAACCCCAGATCACAGGGCTGATCGGCACGGCCATTTCGGTCGTGTTCGTGATTGTGCAGCTCGTTCCGAGACTCACCGCCATGGAAGCAATGGGCGGCGAGGCGTTTTTGCTGCTGGCGATCTGGTGTCTGCTCGGATTCGTGTTCTACTGGCAGACCGTGGAGCGCAGCACACTGGCGGAATACAGCGGAATGTCCACATCGGGCGTGGTGCTGTTTGCGCTGCTGATCTACGCAGGCTTCATGTGGCTTGCAAAGCTCCTCATGGCGCAGCAGACTGCCGAGGAAATGCGTTCGCTCCTCATCGGGGGCGGCACGGTGCTGCTGATTCTGATTTTCGTGGGACTGCGCATCATGCTATACGTCCAGAATCTCGTGCGCAAAAAGCACGAAGCTGCCGAGCGTGAAAAGATCCGTGCGATGGAAGGCTGCCTTGCCAAAAGCCGGTTTTTGTTCAATATGTCGCACGATATCCGCACGCCCATGAATGCCATCATCGGTTACACGGAGCTGGCGCTAAAGGAACCGGACGCCGGAAAGGTTCACGACTACCTGACAAAGATCGACCGTTCCAACCACCACCTGCTCACGCTCATCAACGATATTTTGGAGATGAGCCGTATCGAAAGCGGCAAGGTCGAGCTCGAACCTGCCCCCACAGATCTGTGCCGCATCTTTGACGGCATTGCGGAGCTGTTCGAGGAGCAGATGAGGAAGAAAGGGCTTGATTTCGCCATTCATACGAATCTGGTCAAGCACCGGTATGTGTGGCTCGATGAAAAGAATTTCAACCGCATCCTCTTTAACCTCGTCAGCAACGCCTACAAGTTTACGGACAAGGGCGGCACCGTGACGGTGACGGCGGCGGAAACTGCCTGCGAGGACGGGTACGGGACTTACGAGCTCCGTGTGCGTGACACCGGCATCGGAATGTCGAAGGAATTCGCAGAGCGGATGTTCAGTCCGTTCGAGCGTGAACGCACGTCCACCGTCAGCGGCATCGAAGGCACGGGACTGGGGCTTTCCATCAGCAAGAGCATCCTCGACCTGATGGGCGGCACCGTGGAGGTCGTGACGTCCCCCGGCGACGGCACGGAGATGATCCTCGTCCTCAAATGCCGTCTTGCGGATGCGCTGGATATCCCGGATGCGAGGGAGGAAGTCTGCACCGCCGAAGCACCGGATTTCACCGGAAAGCGGCTGCTGCTCGTCGAGGACAATCTCATCAACATGGAGATTGCCAAAATGATGCTCACGCAGTCCGGCTTCGAGGTGGAAACGGCAGAGAATGGGCAAATCGCAGTCGATATGGTCAAGGCGTCCGAGCCGGGGCATTTCGATGCGGTGCTCATGGACATTCAGATGCCCGTGATGGACGGCTACACCGCCGCCAAAACCATCCGTTCGCTCCCCGACCCGGTGCTGTCGCAAATTCCCATCCTCGCCATGACCGCAAACGCCTTCAAGGAGGACGAGGAAGCCGCCTACGCCGCCGGAATGCAGGCGCATATCGCCAAGCCCGTTGACGTCGGCGTCCTCCTCACAAAACTCAGCGACGTCCTGTCACAGCAGTAAAAGAAGCCCCCTCACACCGAGGGGGCTTTTTGATGGGGATTTCGCCGTCTGCGGACGGCGACAAGGGGCTCCTCGCCCCTTGACCCTCGCAAGCTTTTTGAAAAAAGCTTGACCAAAACTTTTCCAATAGTTCAATTTCAATGCCTTTCAAGCTATTAACTCGGTTTTTTTGATCAAACTTTTTTTCTCTAAAAAAAGTTTGCAGGGGTCAAGGGGACGGAGTCCCCTTGCCGCCGGAGGCATTCCCCCGATTCACGATCAAAATCCCCAGGCACACCAGCAGGAGGGCGCCGAAGCCGGGGAGACCGAAGGCGCCGTCCTCACGCAGGACGATGGTCGAAATGATAACGCCGCACATGGGGTTGAGAAAGCCAAAGACCGTGACCTTGGAGACCGGATTGTGTTTGAGGAGGTTCGCCCAGAGGGAGTACGCTGCCGCCGACACGAATGACAGGTACAGCAGAATCGCCCACGCCCCAGGGGTCGCAAGCGTCATGTGACCGCCGCAGACCGCACCGAACAGCCACATCACAGCACCGCCGAATGCGAACTGCCAGCCGCTGAGCAGCACCGGGTTTTCCGTGGCGGAAAAGCGCTTCATATAGACCTGCGAGAAGCCGCTTGCCACCGTACACAGGAATATAAACCCGTCCCCCAACAGCGAGAAATGCAGTCCGCCTTCCAGTCCGGCGGCATTCACCAGCACGATGCCGGAAAAGCCGATCACGCAGCCGATGAGCTTCTTCGCCGTGAGCTTTTCCTGCCGGTAGAGGAGCGACGAGATCAGAATCGCCGTAAAGACGTTCGCTGCCACGATGATCGCCGCCTTGACGCCCGTCGTGTGCGCCAGCCCGATGTAGTAGAAAAAATACTGAAATATCGTCTGAAACAGGCTTATCACCATGAATTTCGGGGTCGAGGTCTTTGTGGGGAGCAGGACTTTTCTTTCCGCAATGCTCCCGACCACGATTGCCATGACGCCGGCGATCAGGAACCGCACCCCGGCAAACACCATCTGCGACGCCCAGTCCTGCGCATCGATCCCGATCAGCCGGTACCCGACCTTTACCCCCGAAAAGGCGCTGCCCCACAGCATACAGCAGATCAGCGCCACGAGCGCCACGATGGGCGTCCGGGTCAGGGGACTGCGCTTGGTTTCGTTCATTGCATCCACCTCTCTTGAAAGCATTACCAGTACCATATTATAGCACATTGTGAAGAATTTCGCAAATTTTCGTGTGGATTTCCGCAAATTCTACAAAAAATACTTGCAATGTGGAGTGGAATATGGTATACTATAAACAGGAGATGTAATAGTATATCTATCATACCAAGATTTCCAAAAAGGAGGCTTCTCTATGAATCTTGCACTTGAACAGATCAATTCTGAAATCACCCGTGATGCGCCCGGCTACGTGCGGCGCACGAATGCGGAATATCTCGAAAGTCTGCGCATGATCGCCAGGGACATCAAGGCGCACCGGGACGAACGTCCCATCATTCTGCTCTCCGGCCCCTCCGGTTCGGGCAAGACCACCTCTGCGCTCATGATCGAGAAGATGCTCGATGAGCAGGGGATTGAGACACACACGCTCTCGCTGGACAATTATTTTTCGCCGCTGTCGGATGCACAGAAGAGGCTCTTTCATGAGGGCAAGCTCGACCTCGAATCTCCGAACCGCATTGACCGGGACTTCCTCAGTGAGCAGCTCACGCAGATCTATAACTGCGAACCGGTGCGGCTCCCGACCTATGATTTCAAGGAATCCAGACGGCTCTTTGACGGCACCGTGCTGCACCGCAAACCCGGTGAGCTCGTCATTCTGGAGGGCATCCACAGCCTGAACCCTGACATCATCGACTTTCCTGACGAAAAGACCGCCAAGGTCTATGTCTCCGTGCGCACCCGCATCACCCTCGACGGCAGGGAACTGCACCCGTCCAAGATCCGCCTCATGCGCCGCCTTGTCCGTGACCTGTTGTTCCGGAAGCGCTCGTTTGCGGAGACCCTCATGATGTTCGACAGCGTCGAGGAGGGCGAGAACAAGTACATCATGCCCTATAAGCACCGGTCAAATTATGACGTAGATACGTTCTTTTCGTATGAGATCTGTGCTTACAAGCCGTTCCTGATCGAGGCGTTCCGGGAAATGACCGATCGCCCCATCATCCGGGAAATGCTTGCCTTTCTGGAGCGGTGCGTGGCGCTCGATGCGTCCCAGATCACGCCCGATTCGATGGTCTGCGAGTTCATCGGCAACGGACAGTTTAATTCGTGATACGTATGACTTCACGAGGAGACTCTGGACAGAAAATGCAAAAATGGCAGACTGTACAAAGTTTATCACAAATTCAGGCTTTGAAATCGGAGAACTGCACATAAATTTGACGATTTAATGCGATAAATAACGACGGATTTGTACAAAATCCACAAGAAATTTGTGTTTGCTTAGTATAGTTTGCGGATAGATTTTTATCGATAGATATGTTATAATAATGTCAAGCGTGTAAGCCAGTGCAACGCTGTTTCGCTGGCTCACTAAAATTTGCGTGACGAGGCACCGTGGACAAGGTGTCGGGAGCGTCGATTTGGCTTATGTAAAACTAACATGGAGGTTACACAATGGCTACTAAGAAAACCGTTCCGTTCAACGGCACGCCTGAGCAGGAAGCACAGCTTCTGCAGGTGATCGAAGAACACAAGGCTGATCCGGGTGCGCTGATGCCTGTTCTTCAGGGCGCTCAGGCAATTTATGGTTATCTGCCGATCGAAGTACAGAAGATCATTTCCGATAAGATGGGCATCCCGATGGAGAAGATCTACGGCGTTGTTACATTCTATGCACAGTTCTCGCTGTATCCCAAGGGCAAGTACAATATCTCTGTCTGTCTCGGTACAGCTTGCTATGTAAAGGGTTCGGGCGACATCTATGACAAGCTGCAGGAGGTTCTGGGAATCGCCGGCGGCGAATGCACGGCTGATGGTAAGTTCTCGCTTGAGGCTTGCCGCTGCATCGGTGCCTGCGGTCTGGCACCTGTTATGACAGTCAATGAGGACGTTTATGGCCGACTGACTGTGGATGAAGTTGCCGATATTCTGAAGAAGTATGAATAATCCCCGGATTTGGGACTTTACATAACAAGGAGGAAACTATACATGAAATCGTTGCAGGAAATCCAGGCGATTCGTGACGCAATGCATCCTGAGCTTGAGCTGCGTAATGTCGGCTCCAAGGAAGCTAAGAGCAAGTACGAGAGACAGGTTCTGATCTGCGGCGGTACCGGCTGTACATCTTCGGGTTCTCCGGAGATCGAGCGTGTACTGCGTGAGGAGATCGAGAAGGCAGGTCTGACCGATAAGATCCAGGTCGTTAAGACCGGCTGCTTTGGCCTGTGCGCACTCGGACCGATCATGATCGTGTATCCGTCCGGCGCTTTCTATTCCAGAATCACTGCTGAAAATATTCCGCAGATCGTCAAGGAGCACTTTGTAGAGGGCAACCCTGTCAAGGAGCTGCTGTATGACGAGACCGTTGACGGCGACAATATCAAGGGTCTGAACGAAACTTCTTTCTACAAGAAGCAGCATCGTGTGGCTCTGCGTAACTGCGGCGCCATCAACCCGGAAAATATCGATGAGTACATTGGTAAGGACGGTTACCAGGCACTGGCTAAGGTCATCAAGGAGATGTCTCCGGAGGACGTTATCCAGACCATTCTCGACTCTGGTCTGCGTGGCAGAGGCGGCGGCGGCTTCCCGACCGGTATGAAGTGGAAGCTGGCTCGTACCATCGTTCCGAATGCTGACCAGAAGTACGTATGCTGCAACGCCGACGAGGGTGACCCCGGCGCATTTATGGATCGTTCCGTACTGGAGGGCGACCCGCACGTTGTGCTCGAAGCAATGGCAATTGCAGGCTACGCAATCGGCGCAACACAGGGCTATATCTACGTTCGTGCAGAGTACCCGATCGCTGTTGAGCGTCTGAAGATTGCCATCAAGCAGGCTCGTGAGTACGGCGTGCTCGGCAAGAATATCTTCGGCTCTGACTTCAGCTTTGACATCGACCTCCGCCTCGGCGCAGGTGCGTTCGTCTGCGGTGAGGAGACTGCACTCATGACCTCCATCGAGGGCAACCGTGGTGAGCCTCGTCCGAGACCTCCGTTCCCGGCTGAAAAGGGTCTGTTCCAGAAGCCGACCATCCTGAATAACGTTGAGACCTATGCGAATATCCCGCAGATCATCCTCAAGGGTGCTGACTGGTTCGCTGGCATGGGTACCGAGAAGTCCAAGGGTACCAAGGTATTTGCTCTCGGCGGTAAGATCAAGCACACCGGTCTTGTTGAGGTGCCGATGGGTACCACCCTGCGCACCGTTATCGAGGAGATCGGCGGCGGCATCCCGAACGGCAAGAAGTTCAAGGCTGCGCAGACCGGCGGACCTTCCGGCGGCTGCATCTCTCCGGAGAACTACGACGTTCCGATCGACTATGACAACCTGATCGCAATCGGCTCCATGATGGGCTCCGGCGGTCTGATCGTTATGGACGAGGACAACTGTATGGTCGATATTGCGAAGTTCTTCCTCGAATTC
>CACXGK010000106.1 GCA_902767115.1 uncultured Ruminococcus sp. | reverse complement strand
TATGAAACGATTTGTAGAAGTTCACTATTACGTGAAGGACGGAAAGCGGCAGGCGTTTTATGATGCCATAATGCAAAGCGGCATTGCGGCGGCATCCAGAGCCGAGGAGGGTAATGAGAAGTATGAGTACTATTTCAGCCCGGAGAACGAAAATGAATTGCTGCTGCTGGAGGTTTGGCGTGATGCACAAGCTGTGCAACTTCACGGTGAAACACCGCATTTCAAAGCGCTCGGCGCACTAAAGGCGGAATTCGTGACGGAAACGGTTATCCGGCGGTTTGAGCTGGGAGAAAATCTTTGAAACAATGCAGCGCCCCTGAGCATGGCAAGTTGCTCAGGGGCGCTGTGTTGTAATATTTGAAAAATGATGGATTACCCCTTGACAAACGAATCAAACTGTGCTATACTGTATTTAGACGGATACCAAAATACCGTCTTTCTTCAAAGCTTGTATTTAGATAAATATCTAAATACGGAACGGAGGTGCAGATATGAAGGATATCTGGGGTGCCATGGCGGATCCCACACGCCGTGAGATCCTGCGATTGCTGCAAAACCGGGATATGACGGCAGGGGAGATCGCAGCACAGTTTTCGGTGTCGAATGCGACCATCTCTCATCATCTCAAGATTTTGCGTGAGGCGGAGCTGATCGTCTCCGAAAAGGAAAAACAAACGATCACCTATCGCATCAATATGACCGTATTTCAGGAGTTTCTGGCGGGGATCGCCAGCGCATTCGGGACAGGAGGGAAAGAACATGAAACAGAATAAAGGCTTGGTCTACGGAGGACTTTCAGTCGGATGTGCCGTGTTGCATCTGCTGGCGGCATTGTTTGCCATCAACCGTCTGCCGGAAATGGTGCCAACGCATTTCGATATGCATTGGGTCTGCGACGGTGTTGGTTCACGCTGGACGCTGCTGCTTGTAGTTGTGCTGCCGCTGGGCACAGCAGCGGTGTCACTCGTGACAGCGATGCTGTCCCGGAAACAAACAAACCTCACACAAGTGATGCTGCTTTTGCTCACACTCTATTTCATCGCCATGTTCTGGATGCTGTACCCGACCGTGAGCAGTGCCGCTCAGATCGGCGACCAGATCGAACCGCAGGCGTTTGCAAGTCTCATGCTGCTGGCATATGCGGTCATGTTCATTGCGATCGGGAACTATCTGCCGGTTTTGCAGCCCAACCAGACACTCGGTATCCGTGTGAGCTGGACGATGAACAACCCGGTTTGCTGGCGCAGGACGCACCGCTTTGCAGGGCGTCTATGGGTCATCACGGGACTGCTTATGTGCCTGATCGTGTTTGCTGCACTTGCCGTGCATCACAGCGGTGAGGTTTGGATCCTGATCGTGTTCGGCGAGTTTGTTGTGGTGAATATCGCTGCACCTTGCATCTATGCGTGGAAGCATAAGGACGATTCGGCAAATGCTTGACAATTTCCGCAGATTATAGTATAATAGGAATATCCTCACAGCCAGTGAGGAAATTTATCCGAAGGGATGTTTTATAAAATGCTGAAAAACAGCGAAAAAAGCATGGACAAGATCGTTGACCTCTGTAAATCGAGAGGTTATGTTTACGCAGGCTCCGAGATCTACGGCGGACTTGCGAATACCTGGGACTACGGCCCGCTTGGTGTGGAACTGAAAAACAACATCAAGAATGCATGGCGCAAGAAGTTCATCCAGGAATGCCCGTACAATGTTGGTCTGGATTCTGCGATCCTGATGAATCCGCAGACCTGGGTGGCATCCGGTCATCTGGGCGGCTTTTCGGATCCGCTGATGGACTGCAAGGCTTGTAAGACCCGTCACAGAGCTGATAACCTGATCGAGGACTTCGACGGCACAAATCCTGCCGGCTGGTCCAACGAGCAGATGGTAGAGTATATCCGTGAGAAGCAGATCCCGTGCCCGAACTGCGGCAAGTGCGATTTTACAGATATCCGCCAGTTCAACCTGATGTTCAAGACCTTCCAGGGCGTTACCGAGGACAGCAAGTCTGAGCTGTATCTGCGTCCGGAGACTGCACAGGGTATCTTTGTCAACTTCCAGAATATCCAGAGAACCACCCGTAAGAAGGTACCGTTCGGTGTTGCACAGGTCGGCAAGTCCTTCCGTAATGAGATCACGCCGGGTAACTTCATCTTCCGTGTACGTGAGTTCGAGCAGATGGAGCTGGAGTTCTTCTGCAAGCCGGGTACAGACCTGGAGTGGTTCCAGTTCTGGAGAGGCTACTGCCGTGACTTCCTGCTGGGTCTGGGCATCAAGGAGGAGAACATCCGCCTGCGTGACCACGATCAGGAGGAGCTGTGCTTCTATTCCAAGGCAACGACCGACTTTGAGTATCTGTTCCCGTTCGGCTGGGGCGAGCTCTGGGGTGTTGCAGACAGAACGGACTACGACCTCACCCAGCACCAGACCCATTCCGGCAAGTCGATGGAATACTT
>CACXGK010000105.1 GCA_902767115.1 uncultured Ruminococcus sp. | reverse complement strand
TTCTCCACCGGATGGGGATTTTTTTGCGGGAAACGCTTGCATTCTGTTTGTATATCTGGTATAATAGGTGTGTGCAAAAACTGCGAAGTTATGGGGTTTTATGAGATTTCGATAAGGTTTTTGCCATGAGTATGCTGCATTTTGTGCGAGATGCAACATATCAATTTCAATTATATGGGAGGAGAATCAAGAATGCAAATCAAAAAACTGCTCGCAGGTTTCCTGTCGGCAGCTATGATGACGATGTCCGCTGTTCCGGAATTTGCACCTGCGCTCGAAGCCGGTGCGGAGGACGAGGAGCTTGTCGTTATCACCGCTGCGCCGGCTGATGAGGATACCAAGAGCACCGACGACACCACGGAAGCCGCCGATGATGCGGTCATCACGATCGGTACCACCGAGGTTTCTGCCAAGTCCACCACAGCAGCGGCAGTCGCAGTGGCGGAGGATCCTACGGAATCCACCACGCCTGCGGAGGACATGACAACCGAGGTTTCGACCAAAACAACCAAGACCACTACTGTCTCCGCTGAGGACAGCGAGGAAACCACTGAGGCTGCCGAGGAGGAGGAGTTGGCGACAACCAACAATGCAACCACCAAGGCTGCCACTACGATGACCACGGCTGCCACGACCATGACTACCACAACCACAACCACCACGACCTATGTCCTCATGACCACGGATAATCTGACTTACAGGAAGTACAATGATTTTGCCGAGATCGTGATGATCGAGGTCAAGGATGACGAGACCGAGGTCAGCATCCCCGGCTACATCGGTGAACTGCCGGTCAAGAAGCTTGCAGGTTCCTTTAGCTATGACTACAAGGATCAGAGATATTATGCACACGGTCTGTTCGTAAAGTATGCTGAGACAGAGCCGCACGAATTCACCACTACCACACGCCCCACCACCGAATCCACTACCACAACGACCACCACTTCGACCGCTGCTACGACCACGACCACCGCTGCCAGCACGTCCTATGACCCTGACGCTACCACGACCCACGTTCCCTATACCACAATGGCGATTGCGACCACCAAGGCTGCACAGCGTGCGACCACCGCTGTTGCTTCCAAGTCGAACTCCAGCGATTCCATCACCCGTGAGGACTGCACACAGGTCGTGAAGGTCGTTGTTCCGGATACGATCGAGGAGCTCAGCAGCTCCATCTTCCGGGGACTCTCCAACCTCCAGACCGTTGAACTGCCGGATACGCTCCAGAAGCTCGGCAGCGGCGTATTTGCCAGCAACGGACTCAAGAGCGTGACCATTCCGAAGGGCGTCACCGCCTTCAACGGCAACCCCATTGGTAAAAACCAATTCATCACTGACCTGTATGTGGACCCGGAGAATCCGGATTTCACATCCAAGGACGGCGTTATCTTCACCAAGGATATGACCATGCTCGTTGCCTTCCCGCCGGCACGCACCGGATCCTATACGATCCCGGCTGGCGTTACGAAGATCGCAACAAGTGCATTCTGCTACAGCCAGCTCTCCGAGATCACCCTCCCGGCAGAGGTCGAGGCAGTCGGCAGATATGCTTTTGAGATGTGCGAGAACCTCAAGAAGGTAACAGTCCTGAACCCCGACTGCTCCTTCACTGATCTGCTCAACGGCTACAATCCGGAGTACTATGCAACCTACAAATACAAGTCGTCATCGTACAGAGCTCTGACCTTCAGCAATGACTACGAGGAGCGTGAGGTCACCGAGTACGGTGCCACCTATACCACGACGATCCAGGTCTACAACGGCGTGATCTGCGGCTACGACAACTCCAATGCGCAGTTCTACTGCGAAAATACGGGTCTGAAGTTCGAGTCGCTCGGCGCATCTCCGACACCGGTCAACTTCTGCGAGACCGTTCCGGCGCCTGTCGTAGAGACAACAACGACCACAAGCACCGAGGTGCAGTACGAGACTGACGAGAACGGCACCACCTACACCACGACCCGTCAGTACGTTCCGGAGCCGGAGCGCACGACGGAGGCCACCCCGCGTTCTGCTTCCTACGGCACTGCTTCCACCTACTCCTCAGAGGTACGCACCTTTGACACCACCAAGCTGGTGCAGTACGGCGATCTGCTCCTGAGACTCAGCGGTTATAACATGACCTATAGCGATGACACGACCGAATTCTACGGCTCTGCCGATATCATCCGTGTCAATGACGACGCTGTTTCTGTTGAGATTCCTTACGGCTTTATGTACAATGGCAATGCATACTATGTCAGAAACCTTTCCAATGCATTCCAGAATCACAAGAGCCTCGAACACCTGACCATCGGCGGCAAGATCGACAATATTCCGGAATTCGCATTCTGGGGCTGTGACAAGCTGCGCTCCATTGAGGTTGACCCCTCCAATGAGCGATATGCAGCCATTGACGGCGGTCTGTGCTCCTATTACATGAGCTGGGACGGCTATCAGGCAGCGTATGTTCCCCGCTACACCCTGTGCTATTACTTCGGCTCTGACCCGAAGGTAGATTTCACCCACTTTACAAGCATCAATTCCCTCGCATTCCTGGGCAGAAAGGATCTTGTCCTCGACATGACCGACATTTCCACCTATCTGACCAGAGATGCACTGTCATATATGTCAGGTGATGTTTACCTCAACAAGTATGCATCGTTCGGCAGCTATTCCTCTCTGGATTACTACCGTGGCTCCGACTACTCTAATCTGCCGCCGGAGGATGGCTTTGCATTGACCATCCACGGATATCCGGGTACTTCCTCTGAGTACTATGCAAAGGAATACGGCTTCAGGTTTGTGCCGCTCGACGAGCAAGCAGAGCCCTTCTACACCATGATCCGCATCGTGCTCGACAATCATCCGGAGACAGGTCTTGTCAAGGATGCCATTTACTTCCATCTCCAGGTCGATAATGACAACACTTCCTCCTACGACAAGTCCGAGGACTTCTACATGAGCAGCTACAATGTTGCGACGGAGAAGAAGTACTATCAGATCCCCAAGGATGCGATCGTTACCCTGACCGTTGAGGATGTCAACCCGTACTACTACAATCTGCCGGACAAGACTGTTTTGGGCGAGGGTAAGTTTGAGATCACTCCGGGCGAACTGAACGTCGTATACCTCAAACTCGACCCGATCGAGCAGCCGACTGAGGAGCCGACTGAGGAGACAACGACAGAAACCACCACAACCGAAACCACCACTGAAACCACAACAACCGAGACTACCACCGAATCCACCACAACTGAGACAACCACCGAATCCACCACAACCGAGACTACCACCGAATCCACAACAACCGAAACTACCACCGAATCCACTACAACCGAAACTACCACTGAATCCACAACAACCGAAGCTACCACCGAATCCACTACAACCGAGACTACCGAGACAACCGAGACTACTGAGACAACCGAGACAACTGAGACAACTGAGACAACCGAGACTACTGAGACAACCGAGACAACTGAGACTACCGAGACAACCGAGACAACTGAGACAACCGAGACTACTGATGAGACTACCGAGCAGCCTGGTACTACCACAGAAACCAAGGGCAACGGTGACGTCAATGGCGACGGACGTGTCAATGCAGAGGATGCGGCTGACGTTCTGATCGCAGCAGCAAGAATCGGTGCCGGCGAGGACAGCGGTCTGTCCGAGGAGGCGCTCCTTGCAGCCGATATCGACGGCAACGGCAAGACCGATGCATCGGATGCAGCTTCCATCCTGGCATATGCAGCCTATGTAGGTGCCGGCGGCACGCTGACACTTCCGGAATGGTATGCCGAGGAACTCAAATCCGCAGGCAAACAGGCATAACCCCTCAAAGCCCCAAAACCGCCCCGGTTTCCCAAACCAGGGCGGTTTTCTGTTGCCTTGTGACAGGCGGACTTGTTGAGGGGCGCAGAGATACACAAAAACACCCTCCCGGATCTTTCGAGAGGGTGTATGTGTTTGAAATGATCGCAGCTTAGATATTGCCACGCATGGTGTACTTGATGTGCTCGATGGCTGCCTCTGCGTACTCCGAAACCTTTGCGGAGCTGTTGGCTGCCAGAGCCTTCTCGTACCAGGTCAGAGCCTTCTCCGGCTGCGGACGCAGACCGCCGCTGCCCTTCATGTAGATATCGCCTATCGCCAGATCAGACAGCACCAGACCTCTGTTGGAAGCCTCCATGTGCCAGTCAATGGCTCTTGCCGGATCCTGCGGGAACGGATAAGTGCCCTTCTCGTAGCTGTCTGCTACCTGGAACATCACATGAAGCAGAACCTCACGCTCCTTCTGGTCGAGGGTCGCAAGCTGGCTCTTGATGTCACGCAGGAAGGAGAACATACTGGTCATGTAGTTCTTGCTTCTCGGCTTGCCCAGGAAGTTCCAGGAGCCCATGTCGTCCATCTCAGAAACCGTGAAGTTTGCATAATCGAGCAGCTCGTCGAGCTTGTCCGGCTGATCCGGGTCAGTGCCGTGCATAGCCGGTGCTGCTGCCGCTGCAACCGGTGTGCCTTTCTCGGCAGCCTTCTTGCTCTCCTCCTCACGACGCTTCTCCAGACGGTCGTAAACGATGTTTTCCTTCTTATTATTCAGGACTTCGAGCATATCCTTATAACCCTGCTGCCAGATCTCATTGCCATGAGACTCTGCACGCCACTCCTGCTGCAGAATGATCTCCAGCATATGGATGCAGCGCTCGATCGGCTCAAGGTCTTCCAGATGCGGAATATGATCCTTGATCTTCTCTGCTACCAGATGATAGTGGAACATGGACATTTCCATGAAAGTATCTCTTGCATCGCCCTTGGCAAGCTTTGCCTGACGGAATTCGTCATCCGCCTTCTCCTTGAGCTGCTCCACGCTCATGCGGTCAGTGCCTTCACGCCACTGATGTGCACCGCAGTTGGTGCAATTGATACCATTACCATGCAGCTTCTTGCCGCAGTTATAACAAACTCTTGCCGCCATTTTTCATACTCTCCTTTTGCAAAGGCGCAGAACTAACCCATCTGCACCAGATTTTAGTGATACTTCATTATACCACAAACACAGAAAAACTGCAAGGGGTTCCAGATTTTTTGTAGAGTTGGTAGAATGACGCATAAAACTTTCGTGCGTTTTGCACAAAAACTTTGCACAGATTTTGGAGACTGAGCGATACTGACAGGCTTTGTCAACTTTTGTCTGCGGAATGCTGTGCAATGATCGCCGCTACACGCTCACGCTCGGCATCCACCAGTTTTCTGACCGCATCCTCCGGGGTAAAGAGCGATGCGTAATTGTAAAATACCACGCCTGCGCAGGAATCGCTGTCAAGGATGATCTGCGTTTCCGAGGAGATGACGTCGTCGTTTTCGATCCACTCCTGCGAGCCGCTGCCGGCAAACTTGTCCTCGTTGCCGATCTTGTAGACCGCCAGTCCCGGAATGAGCGCCGCCTCGTCCGTAAAGGACTGCCAGGTTTGCAGCGTTTCCTCAAACGGGCAGGTATCGTTCTGGAAGCCGAAATAGATCTGCGGGATCATCCAGTCGCAGTACCCCGGTTCGCCTGCCCATGTATATACGTCTGCGTACAGCTTGTTGTAGTCGTTGTCAATATTCCCCTGGGGGCTGATGCTGAAAATGCAGTTCTCGTCATATGCCTTGACGGTGTCGTACAGGGACTTGACCATCTTGGTGCAGTTCTCCCGTCGAAAGTCCTCCAGACTCTTTTCGCCGCTTTCCCGGAACGCCTGCTCGTCGAAAAATTCCTCCTGCGTGGGATAGAAATAATCATCGATGTGGATGCCGTCCACGTCGTAGCCCTCCAAAATCTCCTTCACGCCGCTCGTTACGAGGCCTCTGACCTCCTCATAGGCAGGATCGAGCCAATACCGTCCGTCCACGTCCACCACGAAGGTACCGTTCTTCTCCGGATCGTCCGTCCACTGGCGCACGGTGTAGGCGGTGTCGATCGACGGCATATCCTCCACAAGCTGACAGCGCATCGGGTTGATCCACGCATGGATGGAAAGCCCCTTCGCATGGGCTTCCTTGACCATGATGCCGAGCGCATCGTAATCGCCGGTCTGGTAGCTGCCACGGGGGTACAGCCTGGAATCGTAGTAGGCGTCGCCGAAAGCTCTGACATGGACAAAGACCGTGTTGATGCCGAACTCCTTGCAGTTGGCAAACGCCGTCTGGACGGTCGCCTGAAAATCCGCTTCCGTCTTGTCCGTCATCCAGGTCTCATACTGCACCATCGGGATCCAGACTGCACGGATGCTCTCGAAATTTGTCACGGTGTCTTGCGGAGATTCCGGTGCCGGGGAGGAGGTGCCTTCCTTGGCAGCGCAGCCGGTCAGGAGAAGTGCCATTGCCATAACGGTGCTTAGTAAACGTTTCATATGTTTTGCTTCCTTTCGTGAGATTTTACAAATAGTTTATTATACCATACGCACAGGGGGAATGTAATACTTTATATTCCGATTTGTAAAAATGAAATAAACATGGTGTCGCTTTTCATCCAGTTTGCACAAAAATGAAATGCGCATCCTATGCCTTCCACCCCTGTCCGTTGCTCCATTCTATGCGCTTTCCACGTTCAATATACAGACATAAAAAAAGTGGAAAAAACCCCTTTTATTTTTTCCGGGTTTATGGTATAATAAGTAGGGTCGGAAAATAGTAAAGAATTACAATGAACCGATGATCCCAATTTATACTACGCACTATTGCAAATCGTAATAACGATTTGCAATCCGCCGTCTTTGACGGCGGGGCGGCACTGTGTGCCGCTAAGTGCTTCGTTTATACGCCCTCTGCCAAAGTCACTATGTGGCTTTGGCGGCTGCTGCGCAGCCTGCAAAGCACAACGTGTTGTGCTTTGCAATAGAGGGCAGTATATCATGAAAGTGC
>CACXGK010000104.1 GCA_902767115.1 uncultured Ruminococcus sp. | reverse complement strand
TCCGGCTGCTTCTTTTTTCGCAAAATGCCGAAGTTTGTGACGAAGTATTGCATTTGGGGACGAGTTGTGCTATACTATTACCGTATGCGTAAATAGATTGATTGTTCGTATCATAGAAAGGATGCATAAGATTTATGATCAGAGAAAACCTCAGAAATATCGCCATCATCGCCCACGTTGACCACGGCAAGACCACCCTCGTTGACGAAATGCTCAAGCAGGGCGGCGTGTTCCGTGAGAACCAGGCTGTGGCTGACCGTGTCATGGACTCCAACGATATCGAGCGTGAGCGTGGCATCACCATCCTCGCCAAGAATACCGCTGTCATGTACAAGGACACCAAGATCAATATCATCGACACCCCCGGACACGCCGATTTCGGCGGCGAGGTAGAGCGTGTGCTCTCAATGGTCGATGGCGTGATCCTGCTCGTGGATGCCGCTGAGGGTCCCATGCCGCAGACCCGTTTCGTGCTCTCCAAGGCGCTCGAAATGGGACATAAGATCATCATTGTCGTCAATAAGATCGACCGCCCGGATGCCCGTCTGGACGAGATCGCTGACGAAGTACAGCTTCTCCTCCTCGACCTCGATGCCGATGACGAGCAGCTCGAATCCCCCATCCTCTACTGCTCCGGCAGAGCCGGCACCGCTTCCCTCGACAAGGACAAGGAGGGCGAGGATCTCACACCTCTGTTTGAGACCATTCTCTCCTACATCCAGGCACCGGAGGGCGAGGAAAATGCGCCGTTCCAGATGCTCGTTTCTTCCATTGACTACAATGACTACGTCGGCAGAATCGCTGTCGGCAGGATCCAGCGTGGCTCCGTCAAGGTCGGTCAGCAGGTGACTGTCGTCAATGCCAACGACGAGGGCAAGCACTACAATGCCAAGATCGTCTCCCTTGCACAGATGGAGGGTCTGAACCAGGTGAATTCCGAGACCGCTACCGTTGGCGATATCGTCGTTCTGTCCGGTATCGCAGACATCACCATTGGTGATACCATCTGCGCTCCGGAGGCTCCCGAAGCCATCCCCTTCACCCACATTTCCGAGCCGACCATGGAAATGACCTTTGCAGTCAATGATTCCCCGTTTGCAGGTCGTGAGGGCAAGTATGTGACCTCCCGTCAGCTTCGTGAGCGTCTGTTCAAGGAACTGCTGCGTGACGTTTCCCTGCGTGTCACCGAGACCGAGAATACCGATGCTTTCTCCGTTGCAGGACGTGGTGAGATGCACCTGTCCATCCTGGTCGAGAATATGCGCCGTGAGGGGTATGAGCTGTCTGTTTCCACACCCCGTGTGCTCTACAAGACCATCGACGGCAAGCTTTGCGAACCGCAGGAGCGTCTGGTCGTTGACGTGCCGGAGGAATGCGTTGGTACCGTTATGGAGAAGATGGGTACCCGTAAGGGCGAGCTCCAGTCCATGCAGCCCCAGGGCAACCGCACCAGACTGGAATTTCTCATCCCGTCCAGAGGTCTGTTCGGCTACAAGAGCGAATTCCTCACCAATACCCGTGGTGAGGGTATCATGAGCAGCGTGTTCGACAGCTACATCCCGTACAAGGGCGAAATTCCCCGCCGCAGCACCGGCTCCCTGATCTCTCACGAGACCGGCGAGGCTGTGACCTATGGTCTGTACAATGCGCAGGAGCGTGGTACGCTGTTCATCGGCGCAGGCGTGCCGGTGTATGAGGGTATGGTCGTGGGTATGTCCCCGAAGGCAGAGGATCTTGTTGTCAACGTCTGCAAGAGAAAACACCTGACCAACACCCGTGCCTCCGGTTCCGATGACGCTCTGCGTCTGGTTCCGCCCCGTGTGATGAGCCTGGAGGACTGCCTGGAATTCCTGGCAGATGACGAGCTGCTCGAAGTCACCCCGGAGAGCCTGCGTATCCGCAAGCGTGTGCTCGACAACGTGCAGCGTGCAAAGCAGAGAGGTAAGAAGGCATGAGAAAATTCCGTATGACCGCTGTTCTCCTGGCTGCCGGCATGGCACTGTGTGCCTGCGGCAAACAGGAGCCTGAGACCACCAGTGAGCTGGTGGAGGAGTGGATGGCTGACGCCACCGAGACCGAGCCTGTGACCATCGCTGAACAGGCTGAAAATGAGATCGACGCCGGCGCTACCTCCCTGGACTGCTTTGAATACACCATCCGTGAGGACGGCACCGCTTCCATCATCCGTTACACCGGCAAGGACCCGAATGTCGTCATCACCTCCCACATCGGTGATGCACCTGTGACCGAGATCGAGCAGTATGCATTCGAGGCGAAGTTCCTGGTGGAGACCGTGCAGCTCCCGGAGAGCGTGACCAAGATCGGCGAATTCGCTTTCATGGACTGCGACAGCATGACGAGCATCAACATCCCGTCCGGCGTGACAGCGCTGTACCGTGGCACCTTTGCAGGGTGTGTGGCGCTCACGGAGCTGACCATCCCGGCAAGCGTTGCCGAGACCAATGAGGAGCTCCTCACCGGCTGCCAGCTTACCGATCTCTATGTGGAAAATCCGTCCCTGGACTATGCAAACTGGGGTCTGGAGGATCTCGAACCCAAATGCACCATCCATGCACCTGCCGGCGCTGCCATCCTGACCTGGGCGCAGGCAAACGGTTTCCCGACCGAGGAACAGTAAGCATCCCTCCTGCATAGGATAGCAGGGGAGGTACCGTGTATGGAAACACTGCCAAAAACGCTCGCTGATCTCGCAGAAGGGCAGTCTGCCCCCATCACAGCCCTGTTGACCCGTGGGCTGCTCCGGGATCGGCTGCTTGCCATCGGAATGCTGCCCGGCACGCAGGTCGATTGCGTCCGCCAGGGCAAAGGCATTGCCGCCTACCGCATCTGCGGCGCCGTGGTCGCTTTGCGGGATGTGGATGCAAGGAGCGTTGCGATATAAAAAGATAAGCCCCGAAGTGTTGGTACTTCGGGGCTTTAGTTTGTCAAAAAACCATTCTTAAAAGCGTGAAGCAAACGCAAAAGTTTTTGGTCCAGCTTTTTTCAAAAAGCTGGTCAGGTCCAGGGCTGAAAGCCCTGGTCGCCGTCCG
>CACXGK010000103.1 GCA_902767115.1 uncultured Ruminococcus sp. | reverse complement strand
CCCGTCCAGCTATGCTTCGACCTGCCGAGCATGGCTGCGATGAATCCGGTGGTGAAATCAATCGCCATGAAGATCACAAGCGTGATCATCGCAGAATCCCACCCACCGAGCAAAGCCGCAAAAAAGCCGCCGACAATACCGGCGACCGTGCTGATTTCTTCCTTCATACTAAGCCTCCTACTCCCGTTCATTTATGAAACCTCCGTCGTTTTGATTTCTTTCATTTTCACGCTGCGGATGATGGGACGTGTGTTATTGCTGCGCCCGATCCACGCAAGATAATACTCACCGGGATCAATTCCGTTGCAAGCCGTTTCTGTCGTGACGAAATTCTGCGATTGCAGCCATTCAAAATCAAGCTGAACCGCCCTGCCCCGTTCGATTTCAGACTTCGCATACGTTGTGATCGGCACATCAATTTTACCGCCGGGCGGATTGATAAGATACCATTCTCCCGGCTCGGATGCTCCGGAATTGTAGCAGACCTGAAGCCTGCTGTCCGACGTCAGATGCAGCGGCTTTTCAACACAAGTCAGCACCTGCGCATCCCAGTTGAAGTCCTCCTGCCCGTAGTACAGCGCATAATTGTTGTCTTCGCAACAGAAATGCGGATACTGGTCGCTGAAATGCTGCATGGTGTGGTATCCGCCGTTCAGCGAAATGCCGATGCTCCCGGCGTATTGACTCAGCGCATTTTCGCCGTATTCAAACAGTGTCGTAAAGCCGCCGTTTTTCAGGGCATCAATCTGATTCTGAAGGTCGATCAGTGTAGCTTGGATACTGTCAATATCGTTCTCATTGACAGAAATCCGGCTTGAATTATTGTCGCATTTTTCACGAACAACTGTCAGATTTGTAGACAGCGAATTCATCTGTGTTTTCAGCGTAGCAACGGAGTCCCACTCGTTGATTTTCGCCTGTGTGATGCCGTTCAGGATGGTCAGATTGTGGTGCCAATGCGCCTGTCCGATCACAGTCGAAATCGAGGAAATGTTATCGAGCATTTCCTGCGTAATGTTGTCCAGAACAGCTTTATTATCGTGTGTATGCGCCTTAGCGGATACTTCGCTCAACCCGGTAGACAAGCCATGCAGCGTGCCCACAGTGGATGCTTTGAACGCAGTGAGATCTTGCATGAACTGTTCGTTAATGCTGTCAAGCACATCCTTGTTATCGTGCGTATGCGCCTTAGCGGACACCTCGCTCAGCCCGGTAGATAAGCCGTGGAGCGTGCCGACAGTAGACGATTTGAACGCGGTGAGATCCTGCATGAATTGTTCGGTCACGCTGTCCAGAACATCTTTATTTTGATGCGAATGGGAGACATTCTCCAATGGTGTCAATGCTTCACGGAGTAACAGCACCTGCTCGTTCGAGCGGTCATTGGTCGCATACGGTGAAAGGTCAACGTCAGCTTTCAGGGATTCGAGCCATTCCTCCTCGGTACCATCAAAGCCATGCTCCACGGCGATCTGGTAAGCGGAATCACCGTCATCGCCGTCTTTTCCGTCATGACCGTTTTCGCCATCCTTTCCATCATGTCCAGGCGCTCCATCGGTACCATCCTTACCGTCACGACCATCTCGTCCGTCTGCTCCATCCGTACCGTCATGCCCATCAGCACCCTGCAATGATGCCAGCCATTCCTCCTCTGTCCCCACAAATCCATGCTCCATCGCAATCTCATACGCTGACTTTCCATCGAGCCCCTTTTCTGCATCTTCAATGCGCTTTATGAGCTGGGTGTAGAGGTCAAGTGTCGGCGGAATGGGCGGGTCGTCCCCCTCAAAGCCGGACTCACGAATGTTCAGTGTGACGGGAACGGTCGTTGCTCTCACAGTCGTATCCGATGCGGTATCGTAGCCGAACACAGCCATTTTCACCGCACCTGCATGAAGCTCCGCAGGAAGATAACAGGTCGTACCCTCCACACCAAGCGCAATCGAATAAACCTCGTCACACTGACTGAACTGCACGACTTTGTGAAAGCGCTTCCAGTCACCATCAAAAGTGAATTTGAACTGTACATATTGAATCTGATGGTCTGCTAAAATTTCACGCTCCACGATCTCAATGCTCTGGTTCTTGACAAGGAACTTCCACATCAGGTTCTCACCTCCGTCCACTCATGACTTTCTGCGTCATACTGCATATAGCCGTCCGAACACTCCACCTTTTCCAGCGCTGACTGCGCTGCCTCCATACCGCCATGACCATCCCAGCCGCTGCCCTTTGGAATTGCCTGCCACTGTGCGAGAATCCCCTCATAGCGAATCGAATGGAGCGACTTGCAGTAAGGAAATACGTTCGTGCCGATTTTCTCAACAGACACGGCAATCGTGAAGCTGTCGAGGTGATCGCAGCGCGAAAACATTGTCGCTCCGATTTCCAAGCCTTCATAGCGCACTGTTTTCAGGTCAGTGCAATCTGCAAAGATAAGGTCGCCAACGGTCGTGACAGAACGCGGAATCATTACCTCTGTCAAAGCAGTCCCCATAAACGCCTTTCTCTGAATGGTGGTAATGCCGTCAGGGAGCCGCAGACTTTTGAGTCCGTGAACAATACCCACATAATTGTCTGCGTACATAAACGCAGAATTTCCGATAGATTGCAGTGATTGGGGAAAAGATGCTCTGGTCAGATTGACCGTGTTTTCAAACGCAAAATCACCGATGGACGTAATGCCGTTTCCGACTGTCACGGAAGTCAGGTCATCGCGGTCACGGAACGGAGACGGATTCTGAACATCCGAAGTCGGGGAAGAATAATCGAACATATCGCCACTTCCACGCAGGAACAGTCTGCCATCAGCAAAAAGTGTGTATTCAATATTATCGCCACAGTATCCTGTCTCAATAACATCCTCCGTCAGCTCGTCAATTCTTCCGGTCAGTTCCTCGATCCTATTGTTGTTATCCTGAATGACCTCTTCCAGCTCTGCGACCTTATCCATCAGCACCGTAACATCGCACTTTCCGAGGATACATTTGCAGTAACCACATTTTGCGGCATCATCACGGTAGTCAAGAATGTCGTCCTCAGTGATTGCTTCAACCCCAGGTCTCACACGCACCGCATACAGATGCAGCACTGTTCTTTCTCCGTCAGCCGGAATCTCCGGAACCGACGGGTTTCCCGCAGGCACGCCGGGAATGATTTCAAGCTTAACATCGCGCACAGCCTCCGAGGTATCCAGCACAATACCGATTGAAATATAGCGCGGATTTCCCTCATCCTGATACTGTTTCATGTCGATCACAAACTCCGAATCACTGATGAAATAATGTCCGTTCAACCACGCTTTTCCCGTGCCAAGTGTGACAGTCATTCCGTTGACAGATGCATTAAAACAATCGCCATAAGAATCCAGAATACCGTTACAAATCAGACTTCCGAGATAGTTGCAAAAATCCTCTGCGGTGTAAGTCCTGTCAAGCCCTCTTGCGTTAAAAAATCCGGATGAAAATGCCATATAAATACCCCCTTATTGTACGCTCCACTTACCCAAAGTGGGGATGGTTCTGTGTCCCGTCTCGTCCTCAATTTCCGTGATTTCCATGACCGTTGCCGCGCCGGTTACTCCATAGCGGTTGACGATGCTCACGCGATCTCCGAGGTCATATTCTCCCGTATTTGTCGGGAATATTTCTGCGTTCAGATCATCCTGCGTTTTCGCCTTGCTCAGATGAATCTTGCAAAGCTGCTTCAATTTCTCGGAATACTCTGTCGGGGTCATCTGGCCGCTGTCACCGGACTGTGTGACCTCCGAACCGTCAATTGTCGATTCGTAGTAACACAGCCCTTTGCAATTCAAAACCTCGTCCCGGTTGAACCAATACACGCTGACTTTTGTACCGTTGCTGTTCTGCCCGGTGGACATGACCGCATTGCAGAAACCGGAATTATCGTAGGTGTAATTGCACTCGCCAAGGTTCTCAAATTCCTCGGAGAAAATGACACGCTGATTCTCCAATTGACTAACCGTTCGGTCAACCCCGACATACAGCGAAAAAACAAAACCCTCGCCGGTGAATTCCACCTTGTAGCCGAAGTCTCCCACCGCACACATATCCTCAATGACCTTCAACAAATTCTGACCATAATATTGCATCGTAAAATCGGTCGATGTGGGTAAAACGGTTCTTTGAAGTGTCAGCACATCCATTTTCCGCCACAAATTCAGATCCTTGCGCGGCAGCGGATCAATGCATTCATCGAGGATCATTTTATAAACGCACTCCTGCACAGTACCACTGACATTTTGCAGCCGCCGAACGATTCTCTGCCCGATAATGCACGCCGCAGACTTGCCGTATATTGTCAGAAAATCGCCCTCATCCGGGTCCGTATTCAACTCGACCTTCTGGATTTTCATTGCATTTTTGAGGTCATTTTCCCGCGTGATAAACAGTTCATTTTGACGCACAATATTGAGTAATTCCCGCGTTGCCGGAACATACACCTCAAATTCCCCGGCGGTCTGATAGCGCCGCACCCAGATGATGGAACAGGCATTGTCGATCAGCGCAATTCGTGTAAATGTTCCGGTGTCGCCAGTCCTCGTATACTTCCAGATATACAAAACCATGTCAGATACCTCCGTACAAGAGTGCAGTTTCAAACACGGCGTACAAAAAATCGGGATTGGTATCCGCTGAAAATGTGATGTGGTTTTTACCCACAGCAAGCTTGATCCAGGTCGAATCGCCTGTCATCACATTCAGCAGATTCATCGAAGTGTCGCCACGATCCAGGGTCACACCCAGCTCTCCCGACTTTGTATTGATCGTCACCACATCGTCGATTTGAAACGGATATTCCAAACCAAATGCCTGCCCAGTTGTCCAATTGTAAAAGCGTAAATGATCAACAAGAAGCAGTTCACGGTCAATGTCCCGGTCAGAATAATGTCGGATATCTTCACCGGAAACGCTCTTGTAAACCTCGTAGGAAATATCCGATTTTATGGGCTCATTGAAGATGATAAAATCGGCATTTTTACCGTTTTCATAGGTCAGAGTTGTAATAGAATAATCTGTCCGCAACACATCACCGTCATAGATTTTAATGATGTCTTTTTCGCTGTCAAAATTCTCAAAATGGCATGGATACCATGAGATTTCAGACCGCCATTGATAGGTGATGGAGCGCCGTGTAATACCTGTTGCACCGGACACATCCACGCTGTCACTGGAAACAATTATGATCCGTAAACCCGTGTAATTCCGGCTTTGCAAGTCAGCGTTGATTGTAACCGTGATATGCTCAGATGAAACCGTCACGGAGCATTCATCCGGCATCAGCAGCACTTCCGCAAGGGCGTCACCGCGCTTCCCTCGCACCTCTACAAAGGACTGGCTGAGATCCTCCGGAACATTATCAGGACGTTCCACGCGGCTGACCGTTCCCTCGAACCACAAGCTCACATCGTTCCAATGATGCTCAAAATACCGCAGATCCTTCGCTGGCACGCCCTCCGCGCGGGTAATATCCAGCGTTTTGGTCGAACCACTCTGATTGGTTTTGTAGATGCGCTCCATATAGCGGGTACCACCTATCGTGATATAACGATTACCGATACTGTCGGAAGGCTGGTGAGTCGATGTGACATGAAGCGTGTCTGTTTCCGGATTGTACTCATCAATTGTCAGCGGAATATACGCATACCGCTGCAAAACATCTGACGGGATAGGGTCTTGAAATTCGGATTTTGTCAGCGTAGGATTTGCTTTCGACCGGAAATACACCTTGCACAAAAATCCGATCTCAATGTCGCCCTTATTCTCAACGGTCACGCCTTCCGTTCCCACATAGTCAGAAATGGGAATCGGCTCTTCGATAGAAAACGGAAAATGAAAGCGATGAATGATAGTCGATAATTCGTCATAAATCGCCTGCATATCCTCCCAGAACGGCTTCGGACAGATGATGGAAATCCGCATCTGCTCCCGCGCAGAGAAGATGTCTCCCTCTAAAGTCTCCACAAATCCCTTGATTTTCACATCCCGATTCCTGTTTTTGAAGTATACCGTGCAGGGCGTTTTTGCAGGAAAAATTGTGTACAATTTCTGTCGGTTTGCTTCAATATCTCCGCGCAGAATCAGGTCAATGACAATATTTCGCTGCTCGATTCTCGCAGAATTAAAATACGATCCGTCAATGCCGGCGGAAGCACTTGTATTGATCGTGGTCGGCGGGCGGGTCAAGCCCTGCACATCGGCAACCACATAGTCCTTTGTATTCTGTGTCAGCTCAAAAACTGCACCCTTGGTGTTTTCAATTTTGAGCGTAAAAAAGCAGAACACGGCATCACCTCCCCTTGACCGTATGAATCAAATTCTTAGTCTGTCGGTAAATTTCGTAGCGGTTCAGCGGTTTCGGGCTATTGTTTGTCTGGTTGATGGTCTGATTATTGTTGGTCGTATAATTGTTAATAACTGAATCATGACTGCCCTGCATCATCGCGCCGGAAACATTGTCAATGCTCATATTCAGCCCCGATTCCATCGTGATTTGCATTGCATCTGCGACCGTAGAAACCGCCGCTTCCACATACTTTTTGCTCTTGTCAATGCCCTTGGCAAGCCCCTTCATGAAGTCCGGCATCCAGCTTTCAAAGTCGGTCAAAGGACCCGTATCCGGAACGGAAAAGTGCAAATAAGAGCGAATGGTGTCCGCAACATCCGTCACGGCATTGGCAATATCCTGAATCCGTGAGCGAATACCATCGACAATATTTCCAATAATATCGGAGCCCCAATTCCACGCCTGTGATGCAAGCCCCGTGATGAAATCTACTGCAGCATTGAAGCCATTTTCAATGGTGCTTTTGATGTTGTTGATGGATTCGGAGATCCCTTTTTTGATGCCGTCCATGACACCCTCGATGGAGGATTTCATGTTGTTCCAGATTTTTGAGACAGTCGCAAAAATTGTGTCTAATACGGATGAAACAATGCTGCTGATCTGATTCCACACATTGTTTACAACAGTTTTAATCGCAGATAAAACACTGGAAATATGCCCGCTGATCTTGTCCCAGATGCTGCTGATTGTTTTCCAGATTTGATTCAGAACAGTCGAAATAAAGTCGGATACAGCGTCCCATACGGTTGTGATGAGCTTTTCAATCACATCCAGCGCCGTGGAAATCGCCTTGCTGATCGCATCCCAGATCGTCTGGAAAAAGTCCCGGATACCCTCTAAAATAGTGGTCAGGAAAGAAACAATCGCATTCCAGATTGCTGTGATTTTCTCGCTTACCCAGTCCATCGCTCTGCTGATGACAACCTGAATCGCCATGAAAATTGTTTCGACCAGATATTTTATCGCATTCAGCAGCGGAGAAATAATATCATAAATGGTTTGCCATACGGTTGTAACGACTGACCAGATCGCATTTGTCACCGTGCTGACCGCAGTATAAACGGCATTCCAGACAACAGTAATCAGAGTTTTAATCAGGTTAATTCTTGCTGAAATCTCATTATAAATCGCCGTCCATATCCCGACAAAAAAGCCCCTGATTGCAGTCCAGATACCTATGAAATAGTCCGAAATTCCTTGCAATGTGCCGTGGATGAAATTAGAAATGCCAGTCCAGATATTCACGAAGAAATCCCGCACGGCAGTCATCACATTGACAGCAATTTGTTTCATACTGTCGAGGTCTGTTCCAAAGATTCCACAGAGCATATTCAGCGCATTTTGCAGCGTTGCCTTGATGAAATCCCAAACGGACACAAAGATGCCTTTCAGCCCGTTCCAGACCCTCTCCCAGTCACCGTTGAAAATGCCGATGAATACATCCAGAATGTTCAGGAGCGTGTCCGTCACAAATTTGAGAATGTCGGCGATCTGCTGAAATTGTCCCTCAAAAATGGGTGCAAGGAAATTGCAGAAAGTGTCCCACACAGCCATAATAACGTCAGTGATGCTTTCAAAATCAAATCCGAGCGCATTTAATCGGTCAACAATTCCCTGTGTGAAGCCATCAAAAATACTCTTGATATGCTCCCAGATCGCTGTGATTTTGTTCCGGAATTCCTCGTTGGTATCCCACAGGTGCTTGAATGCTGCAATCAATACGGCAATGACCGCAACGATAGCCACAACCGGGGCGCTGATTCCACCAAGTGCGGTTGTCACGGCTGTGAATGCACCCTTAACCTTTGTCAGAATCATCGGCAGATTCGAGACCAACTGCATGAGTTTTCCGACACCGACCATCGTTTTTCCGATCACAACCAACAGCGGTCCGATGGCGGCAGCAATCATCGCAATTTTGACAATGGTCTGCTTTGTGACCGGATCCATTGCGTTGAGCTTATCCACGAGCGCCTGAATTCTGCTGACAATTGTGCGAATCGCAGGCATGAGAATTTCACCGAAAGAAATGGATAATTCTTCAAGCTGTGACTTCAAAATCGTGAGCTGTCCGCCGAGATTATCCTGCATGACAGCCGCCATCTTTTCGGTCACGCCGTTGTAGCCGTCCACTTCATCCGAGCAAGTAGAAATCGCACCCTGCAATTTTTCAATGTCCGCTGGCGCGGCATTCATCAGCGCAAGGAAGCCGGACATTGCATTTTTGCCGACCAGCGCCCTTGCTGCCGATGCCTGCTCCGATTCGGAAAGCTGTGTAAAAGCAGACCTGCAATCTGCCAGAATGTCGTTGAGATTGCGCATCGAGCCATCGGCATTTGTCGTTGCAATTTCGACCTCACCAAGCTGTTCGCCACAAAATTTCACCTTACCGGCAAGCGCCGTCATGATGGAGCGCAGGGCTGTACCAGACTGCGTGCTTTTAATTCCGGCATTCGCCATCAGACCGATAGCCTGCGCCGTATCTTCACACGAAAATCCGAGAGAACCGACAACCGGAGCGCAGTATTTGAACGTCTCGCCCATCATGCTGACGTTGGTGTTTGCATTGGAGCTTGCCGCCGCCAGCACATCTGCAAAATGCGCCGAATCATCCGCAGTCAAGCCAAAAGCTGTCAGCGCATCGGTCACAATGTCCGATGTCGTTGCAAGATCCTCACCGGATGCAGCCGCAAGGTTCATGATGCCCTCAATGCCGTCCAACATATCTCCGGTTTTCCAACCAGCCATCGCCATATAGTTCATGGCTTCCGCAGCTTCGGATGCGGAGAATTGTGTCTTTGCACCCATCTCACGGGCTTTGTCACGCAGGTCTTGCAGCTCGCCACCTGTCGCACCGGACACAGAGGCAACCTTGGACATGGCAGAATCAAAGTCGGATGCCGTTTTGACAGCAGCAGTTCCGGCGGCAAGAATGGGGGCAGTGACATGAGTGGTCAAAGTTGTTCCCACATCGGCAATCTTGCCGCCGATCTCCTCCATTTTCTCGCCGACAGCACCGATTTTGGCAAGCGTCTCGCTGGCACCTGTCGCCTGTGTCTGGAGGTTCTGAAGCTCCTGCTCGGTTTCGATGATCTCACGCTGTAATGCATCATACTGTTCCGGTGATATCGGATTACCGAACTCATCAGATACATCTTTTGCAGACTGTTTTAACGCAGAAAGCTCGTTAGTTGTTTCCTTGATTTCCTGCTGCAATGCATCATATTTTTCTTGTGAAATCTCGCCCTTGGAGAGCTGTTCATCGGCAGTTTTACTCTGCTCTTTCAGATCACGCAGCTTGCTTTCTGTCTCGGTGATTTTCTGCTTGATCGGGTCGTATTTTGCCTTCCAGTCATCATAATTGTCCTTTGTTTTGGCGGCTTCCTCACTGGCTTTTTTGAGGGTATCCAGCCGGGACTTTGTATCCGATACAGCCTGTCCGAGGAGCTTCAGTTTCTGTGCCAGAAGCTCCGTATTTGTCGGGTCAAGTTTCAGCAGCTTTTCGACATCTTTGAGCTGTGACTGTGTGTTTTTGATGCTCTTATCGACGTTTTGAAGGGCTTTTGATAGCTTTGTCGTATCGCCGCCAATCTCAACGGCTATGCCTTTGATTCGGTTAGCCATGCGGAATCACCTCCCCAAAGAACCTATTTTTGCCTACCACAGTAGGTAGACAAACCCGATAATTCGTGATATAATAAAACTGCACCGCCTCACCACACATCCATGTCATGCTGCGTTGCTATCTGTGTCCACCCATCGTAGTCGTCATTCTCCCGTTCAATGAACATCTCCTGTACCATGCCGATGGTCAGCAGATCCAGATCAGATAAAGACAGCCCGATTTGAACGCACCTGAGCAGGAATAACCCTGTGTTCATTTCGCGGTCAATCGGGCGAGAGATTTTTTTGATTCAGCCTGCGTTTCCAGATTCAGCCCCCACAGCTCAAAAAGCTGCGGCAGCACCTCATAGATAGAAAATGTGTTGAACTGCTCCAGCCAGTCGTCGGGATTATCCGGAACGTTCTGCGGATCAGCGTGCTTTGCCATTGTCCACGCGATATTTTCAAAGACCTCCAGGCTGTCAATGTCCAGCCAGGATTCCTGTTCGTCATTCTCATCCACAGAAGTTTTCAGCGCCGTAAAGTCCTTGAAAATATCCTTCCGGAACTTCGCACGGTACAGGCGAGGCAGTGTCGCACTCGCCTTGAACGGAATCTCGATACCATCGATTGTAATTGTTTTCTTGATTGCCATCGCTTTTTCTCCTTATTTTTCAGATGCAGATTTTGTAGTATTTGCATTCGCCGCAGCCGGAATATACACGGAGTTGTACCAGTTATTGTAGGTGGTCTCATCCGTGCTTTCGCAGGTCTTGGACTTTACCAGACCGCTGGGAAGCGCCGCCGCTTTCAGCTTGAGTTTTTCGGTCTTAACGGACTTGCTTTCCTCTGTCGTCTCACCCTCGTTTGCGGGACGGGATGCCGTACAGCAGTACAGCACATGACGGATTTTATTCTTGTCGCCGGTGAACTCGAAAAGAAGTGCAAACTGTGCAAATTCAGCATCATTGCGCTCGACAAGAACGCCCTTGGAATCAAGCTGTTCACCGAGAATCGTCGTTGCAAATTCGGTCGTAATGAGGGCAATTTCCAGTTCACCGTCATAACCGGCATTATTATTCAGCACATAATAAACGCCGTCATCGGCGTAGAAATTTTCCATCTCGCCGTTAGCATCCACGGACAGCGACACCGCACCGGGCAGGCGCACAGGAGTTGCGAACGTGGGAACACCTTCATTCGACCAGCTTGTGATCTTGGCAAAATGCACCTTATTCAAGCCAAATTTGACCTTGTTTTTCTGAAGTGCCATAGTCATACCTCCAATGTGTAAAGTACTTCATAGAGCTCTTCGGACTCTATCCATACCTCAGATTTTGCATAATAAATGTTGTGCTGATGCAGCACTTCCTCCACACGTTCCTCTGTCTCCGGCGATTTTTCATCGGTGTAAAGCTCGATGTGCAGTTTTTTGAAGCTGATATACATCAAGTCATCTGCACCGAACGTATTCTCACCGGGCGAGAGAAAAATAACGAACGGAGGATCCGGGGATTCACCCTCAGCGAAATGGTGATACGAAAAGGGCAGCCCGATTTCCTGCATCATTTCAGCGATTTCTTCGTAGGTCATGAAAGCTCCTTTTCAATGAGACGGGTGAGCATTTCCTCACCATGCTCCTCCGCAGGCGCAATATGCGGGATGCCCTCCACACGCCCGCCGTTCCGCATAGCATGACCGTTTTCAAGCAGATGAGCGATCTGATAGCGATCTTTAGAATGCACGGTCATTTCCAGCGTGTGGCTGTTTTCCTTGGTTTTCTTCGCAGCCCAGCTCTTTTTGTAACGACCGGTCTTCTTCGGCGCATTGGCAGAGATCTCATTCTTGACAGAGTTTGCAGTCTTGCGGACTGCCTTTTTCATGGATGCATCCGCAAGCTCTGCGTACTCGTTCAAGCCTTTCATGATCTCCGCTGCCATATCGTCAATAGATGTCATCCTTCGCACCCGCCCTTCGTGATTCGCAGATCAGCTTCATATAGTCCTGCGTTTTGTAATTCGGAACGACACCCTTAATGTCGTATTCGATGCCGTCAAACCGGATTCTATAAACGGTTGAACCCATGCGTTTTGTCTGAGGTGTCTGCCGGATAATGACCTCGATTTTCTGTATTTCTTTGGTCACACCTGCGCCGGTATCCTCTATTGCTGACCCCACCGTATTACCGACCGTCACAGAAGCCCAGAGGGAGAAAACCTCCTCCCATCGGGCTTTGTGATTGCCGATCGCATCTTTTTTGACATGATTTTCGAGGACGGCAATGCGCTGATTCAGATTCCCGATCTCCATCAGACGATGCCCTCCCTCTGCGCAAATAACAGCGCACGCAATGTTAAAGTGAGCGCATGATAATCCGCAGTGTTGCGGTTTTCATAGAGATACGAAACAGTATACAGCATAGCCTGCCGGGAGGTTTCCTCATTCTCTGCTAACTGCGTTTCGGTCATGCGCCCCACATCCATCACGAGCCGCTGCGCCGTGTCAATCAGGGAGAGGATGAGCTTGTCATCCTCTTTGTGATCGACCCGGAGATAGTTTTTCGTTTCAGGCAGTGAGATCAGATTCATCAGCCGTTACCGCCTGCATTACCACCGCCGGTAGCAGCACTCTTATTGCCTGCCATCTTCAGCACCTTGACAGACTCCGGCAGGATCAGACGACCGTCCACACGCTGCGTGGTAAGGAAGCCGACCTGATCGGTGCGGGCATACAGCTCGTTCAGACGGCGGAAGGTGCGGTT
>CACXGK010000102.1 GCA_902767115.1 uncultured Ruminococcus sp. | reverse complement strand
TTCGTCAATGCCGATTCCGATATCAACCGTTCCCGTGTCCACACCATGCAGACCATCATGGAACGCTACGGCACGGTCTGCCCCTCCATGCATCCCTTTACAGCGCCCATCGAACCGCTGATGCTGTTCTCCTCCTATGACCGGCGGGTGGACGACCTGATCGACTACTACCGACGGTATTTCGAGGTCATGAACCGGCTCGGCGCAAGGATCTTCGTCTTTCACGGCAACGACATCCGCCATGCCGTCGAGCCGGCACTGTACTGTGAACGATTCCTCCGGCTCGTCCGTGCCGGAGAGGAATTCGGCATCACCGTGGCACAGGAAAATGTCGAGCGCTGCCAGAGCGGTTCGCTGCATTTTCTGCGTGAAATGATCCGCATCCTCGGCAAGGATGCCCACTTCGTCCTCGATGTCAAGCAGGCGGTGCGTGCTGGGGAATCACCGCTGCATATGCTCCATATGCTCGGCTCCCACATCGTTCACCTCCATATCAGCGACCACAGCGACAAAGGCGACTGCCTGCCCATCGGCGCAGGAACGTTCCGCATCCGCAGCTTTCTGGAGGCGCTCTACAAGTACAGCCCGGACTGCACCGTGATGCTCGAACTCTACCGGGATAACTACCGGGGCATCTCCGATCTCGTGTCCGGATACCGGATGCTCTCGCATATGATTGCAGGCGTGGAGAAGGGCGCTGCGGCTCCTAAAAACTAATATTGATCGGGAATTTTGGTATAAGTCCCTATTCTTTTTCCGTTGTTTTGTGAAATCTTGTGAAGTTTCCGCATTGACAGAAATTCGCAAATTTGTTATAATGAAGGTATCGCTGAACTGTATGCGATGGAGCCTGTTTCTGTGTTTTTCACATGGAATGGTTCCCGAATGATTGTGAGGTGGAGCTCATGAAATGCCCCTACTGCGGTTTTGAGGATTCTAAGGTCATTGATTCCCGTCCGTCCGATGACAGAAAGCGCAGACGCCGTGAGTGTCTGAGCTGCCGGAAGCGTTTTACGACTTACGAGATCGTCGAACAGCCCCTGCGCATCGTTATCAAGCGTGACGGCTCGCTGGAGCCTTATAACCGGAATAAGCTGCTCTCCGGCATTTATCACGCTATCAAAAAGCGTCCTGTCACCATCTCGCAGGTCAACTCGATCGCTGACACGGTGGAGGAGTCCTACGCCAGCAGCTGGAACAGTCAGATGACGTCCGATCATATCGGCTCTCTGGTACTCGAAGAACTGCGGCATCTCGATCATATCGCTTACATCCGGTTTGCGTCTGTGTATCAGGATTTCAATGATGTGGCAGGCTTCATTGCCGCCATCACTGACCTTGATCGGGAGGCAGCGGCAGTGTTTGACAGCGAAAACAAGTCATAGGGAGGATTTTTATCATGGAAGAGAAAAAGGAAATTTTTGTGGATATGACCGATCAGTTCGACCCGGAGGACATCGCAGCAAACAAGAATGTTGCCGCTGTTGCCTGCATCCCGTGCCTGTTCTGGATCCCGCTCGTGACCGCAAACAAGGATTCTAAGTTTGCTAAATTCTACTCGAACCAGGGTCTGCTCCTGCTCATCGGCGGCATCGTTCTGGGTATCCTGAGCGCTGTTCTGGCTCCGATCTTCGGGTATATCCCGGCAATCGGCAAGTTCCTGGGTGCTCTGATCTCCTTTATCTGCCGCATCACACCCACTGTTGCATTCGTGTATGAGATCATCGCTGCGCTCCAGTCCAAGGCTAAGCCCATCCCGTTCGTTGGCACGATGATCGAGATCATCAAGTAAGAACCGGCTTTCGTACAAACATAACACAAATGCGGGAGCATCCTATGCCCCCGCATTTTGTTTACCCTGTATGGACAGCATTTCCGGCGCTGCCGGGTCATAGCACATCGCTCCGATGAGCTCCCCGTCGGCACAGAGCAGCTCGGCGTACAGCTCTGACTGGTACAGGCGATAGGTGTAGACCTGCGCCGTCTTCCCGGCAAAGTCTGCGACCGGCAAGCCCTGCTGTGCCTGCAATGCCGCATACGGCGCAAAGACCGCATCCGCCGCATCCGGAACGATCACCGTCCGTTCATCCGAGACAGGCTCCCCCTTCCACCCCTGGGTAAAGAGGTAGATCTCCCGGTCAGTCTCGGTGGCTGCCGGGATGCCGGACGGTTTGTCATGCCGGGAAAATCCCCATACACCGCAAAGGATCACCGCCCCGGCAAGCAGCACGCCTGCAAGGCATTTCGTTTTTTTCATACGCATCCGCTCCTTTCCTGCATCAGCTTATGCAGGGATCACGTCAGATAGAAGGGAATTTTATGGCGCAGACCCGACTCGACAAGCTGCTCTCCGAACGCACCCCACACTCCCGTGCGGAGATCAAAAAACTCCTCAAAAACGGCGCAGTCCTCGTGGATGGTACTGCCGAACGTGACGGCAGCCGCAAGGTCGATCCCGACACCCAGACGATCACCTGCCAGGGCAAAGCCGTCCGCTCCAGCGCCCATGTGTACTACCTGATGAATAAGCCGGAGGGCGTCATCTGTGCCACCGAAGACCGGGAGCACCGCACTGTCATTGACCTTGTGCCGCAGGAAATGCAGGTCAAGGGGCTGTTCCCCGCAGGGCGGCTCGATGCCGACAGCACGGGGCTTGTCCTGCTCACCGACGACGGCGAGATTTCACACCGGATGCTCTCCCCGAAGTCCCATGTGCCAAAGTACTACCTCATCCGCCTTGCACGTCCCTACGAGGACAGCTATGCGCAGACGCTTGCGGACGGCATCACGCTTTCGGACGGGACGGCTTGCCTGCCGGCACAGATCATGCCCCTCGACGTGCCCGGCCATTACGCACTCATCTGCCTGCACGAGGGCAAGTACCACCAGGTCAAGCGGATGCTCGCTGCGCTCGGCAACCATGTGGAGCATCTGCACAGAGTATGCATCGGCGGCATGATTTTGCCCCCGGAGCTGCCGCTTGGCGGGTGTTTGGAGGTTTTACACAACGATGTTGAAAGACTGTTGAAAGTATATGATTTGGCGGTTCTAAGCGCTCAAATCGTTTCAGAATTTCCGTCATATTCGATAAATGACAGCTTATAACTTTAGTTAAATAGCGGATTGAAAAAAAATCAAGAATTTGGTATGATAGTATGTAGACAGATAACCGGCGGCATCTCTGTGCCGTGGTGTCTACGAGCACGGCTTCTGCGGTTATAAGAGGTGTGTTCAATTTTTGTAAACGGAGGAATGGAATAAATGGCAGGTTTATCACTCAGAGGCATTTATAAGAAGTATCCGGGCGGTTTCGTTGCGGTTACTGACGTAAACCTCGAAATCAGAGATAAGGAATTCATCATTCTGGTAGGTCCTTCCGGTTGTGGTAAGTCCACTACCCTGCGTATGATCGCAGGTCTGGAGGAGATCTCTCAGGGTGAGCTTTACATCGGCGACCGTCTGGTAAATGACATTGCGCCGAAGGACAGAGACATCGCAATGGTATTCCAGAACTATGCTCTGTATCCGCATATGACTGTATTTGAGAACATGGCGTTCGGTCTGAAGCTCCGCAAGGTGCCGAAGGACGAGATCGCTCGTAAGGTAGAGGAGGCTGCAAGAATCCTTGACCTGTCTCACCTGCTCGACAGAAAGCCGAAGGCTATGTCCGGTGGTCAGCGTCAGCGTGTGGCTCTGGGTCGTGCGATCGTGCGTTCTCCGAAGGTCTTTCTGCTCGACGAGCCGCTGTCCAACCTGGACGCTAAGCTCCGTGCGCAGATGAGAACCGAGATCTCCAAGCTCCACAAGAAGCTCGGTACGACCTTCATCTATGTAACACATGACCAGACCGAGGCTATGACCATGGGTGACCGTATCGTTGTTATGAAGGACGGCTTCATCCAGCAGGTTGATACACCGCAGGCTCTGTATGATGAGCCGTGCAACAAGTTCGTTGCAGGCTTCCTGGGTTCTCCGCAGATGAACTTCATCGACGCTGTTCTCAAGAAGAACGACAGCGGTCAGTACTATGTTGAGTTCGGTTCTGAGGATTCCAAGACCTCCCGTGGTACCAAGTACCAGATCATCGTTCCGGAGAGCAAGGCTGTTTCTGAGCTGGAGCGCTACGTTGAGCGTGAGATCATCCTCGGCGTTCGTCCGGAGTGCATCCATGACGAGGAAATGTTCATCTCCAACGCTTACACCGGCGTTATCGATGCAAATGTTGAGATCACCGAAATGATGGGTGCTACCACCTATCTGTACCTTGAGTGCGAGGGCATCTCCCTGACCGCAATGGTTGATCCGAGATCCACCGCTCGTCCTGGCGACCAGATCAAGGTTGCTCTTGACCCGAACAAGATCCACCTGTTCGACAAGGAGACCGAGAAGACCATCGTAAACTGATCGGTTTGATACAAAGTTTAAGCCCCGGCTGCAAAGCCGGGGCTTTTCTTGTGTTATACGCCGGAGCCGGCGCTGGCGAGATAGCGGTAAGGGATAGTTCGTTTTCTGATGTCCGCAATGAGCCCAATGGCTCACGCCAAAGGGCTGCGCCGGAGCCGGCGCTGGCGAGATAGCGGTGAGGGATAGTTCATTTTCTTTTGTCCGCAATGAGCCCAATGGCTTACGCCAAAGGGCTCAAAGCTGTTGCAATCAAGAGCGAAGGCGTAAGCCCGATGCGACCCCACCTCGAAAGACTTCCCCCAGAACTACCCAGGGGCGCTCGAACTGCACCCCAAGTATCAGGATGCATAACGCCACGTGTGGGAGACCCCCGTGGTTAGTAGGGCAAAGACCTCCCGATACAAATGCACAAACATGGAGGAAAGGACTTTCACTCTTTGATTGAAAAAGCCGTCAAGGGCGCAGCCTTTGCGTGCGGAGTCCAGAGGTGGGCACGAGCCCACCTCTGGCGGGGGTTTGGGGGCAGCGCCCCCAAAGCGCCCTCAGGCGCCACTCCCCCTCCTCACTTATCCTTCTTCATCCTTTGCAGGAACTCCGACAGACGCTCTGCATTGGACTGCATGAACTGTTCGATGCGTTTGGCTTCGGGCTGGACGGTACTTTGTTCGGCTTCCTGCATGGCGTGCAGCTCCTCCTCGGAGGGTAGCTGGAACATATCACCGAGCTTTTTGGCACGCAGACGCTGGTCGCACGCTTCTCTGACAATTTCATAGACAAACGATACGATCGGCGGCCCCAGGACGAAGCCCGGTACACCTAAGATCGCACTGCCCAGCAAGCAGGCGGAAATCGACCAGAACGGGCGAAGTCCGATCGAACCGCCGACAATGTGCGGATCGAGGAAGTTGGAATCGAACTGCTGTAGGATCACGACCATGATGACATACGGAATCGTCATGGACGGGTTTTCAAACAGAACCAGCACGCCGGTGATGAATCCGCCGACGATCGGGCCAAAGAACGGCACCACGTTCGTCAGACCTACCAGTGCCGCCAGCAGCACCGGGTAGGGGTAATTGAACCACGGCAGGAGATTCGCAAAGCTGAGCATGATGAAGTGGATCATGCCAATAATCATCGAATCGACGATCTTTCCACGGATCGCTGTGCTGAGCTTCTTGTTCGCACGGTTGAACATCACACGGATGGACAGCGCACGCTTGGTGGGCAGGAGCGCATAGGTCAGCTTCTTGATCTGGTTCTGGAGCTTCTCCCGGTCAATCGTGATATACAGCGACAAAATCAGTCCGATCACCAGATTATAGACCACGCTGAACGCACCCTTGACACCGGTCATCAGGTATTCCATCAGCTTGGTCGCCTGCTTGGAAACGTCGGAGAGCAGCCATTTTTCAATGGAATCCAAACCGTTCAGGATCGCACTGTTCGCATAGGCGCCGAGAGTCGTTTCATTATCGAAGATGGTTCTGTTTTTCAGGCTTTCTGTCAAATTCTCGATCTGGGACGGGAGTGCCTTGACGATGCCGGAAATACTGTTATAGATCTCCGGTACGATCAGCAGCAGCAGCAAGGCAATAAACGCAATTGCTGTCAGGAGCGTCAGGATCGAGGAGCCGACCCGGATGCGTTTGCCGGTCTTGTCAGTGGCTTCCTTGCCCTTGGCGGCTTTGTGGCGCATTACAAGCTCGGTGATGTTGCGTTCGTAAAAGCTTGCGATCGGCGCCAGCAGATACGCAAAGACCAGTCCCCAGATCACCGGGCTGATGCCATTGAAGATCATCGCAATATACGACGAGATCGTGCCGAGATACTGGATGAGATAGTAGAATATGATCGCTGCGGCGATGGTCAGAAATGTCCACAGGGAATGCTGCGCACGTTCCTGCCAGGTCTCGCCTCGTGAGGGTTTGATGATGTCACGTTCTTCCACACGTTACTCCTTTCACTTCTTGGCACCGGCGGCTTTGGCTGCCTTTTCGTACTGCATTTCCTGCGCATTGATCGCCTTGTCACCGGTTTCCGGGGTGCAGTGCAGGAAGGTGCCGTCCGGCTGTCCGATACGTGCCTTGGTGTTGTCCGACAGGCAGAGCTGCACAAGACTTACCGCCTGCTCACGGAGTTTCGCATCCAGCAAAGGCGCTGCGACCTCCACACGATGCACGGTATTGCGTGTCATGAAGTCCGCCGAGCTGATGTAGACCTTCCGGCGCTCCTTGGTGCCGAAGATGTAGATGCGGCTATGTTCGAGATAGCGTCCGACGATAGAAACAATGCGGATATTGTCCGTATACCCTTCCACGCCCGGTTTCAGGCAGCAGATGCCTCGCACACAAAGCTCGATCTTGACGCCTGCCTGCGATGCCTCACAGAGCTTATCCATCAAGCCCTTGTCGGAGATGGAGTTGATCTTGGCGGCAAAGTACGCTTCCTCGCCGTTTTTCGCATGGCGGATCTCCTCCTCCAGCATCGACAGCAAATGGCTGCGCAGACAAAGCGGTGCGACCAGCAGGGCATTGCTGTGCTCCACAAGGCTGTCCGTCGAGAGCGCATCAAAGACGTGGCGTGCATCCTCGGCAATGACCGGGTTTGCCGTCATCAGGCACAGGTCGGTGTAAATGCGGGAAGTCTTTTCGTTATAGTTGCCGGTGCCGACCTGGGTGATGTATTCCACGCCGTTCTCGGTGCGGCGGGAGATGAGCAGGAGCTTGGAATGCACTTTCAGGGTATGCGGTCCGTAGATCACGGTGCAGCCGGCATCCTGCAGGCGCTTTGCCCAGCCGATGTTGTTTTCCTCATCGAAACGGGCACGCAGCTCCACCAGCACCAGCACATCCTTGCCGTTTTCGGCTGCCTGACAGAGTGCCTCGACCACACGGCTGTTGGATGCCACACGGTACAGTGTGATCTTGATGGACGCCACATCCGGGTCAAGTGCCGCCTCATCGAGCAGGCGCAGGAAGGGCGAAATGCTCTCATACGGGTAGGACAGCAGGAGATCGTGTGATGCGATCTGCGCCATCATGGGTTTCTTGGGGGAAATGTCCCTGCGGTTCTGGGGCTTTTCCGGCGGAAAACGCAGCTCGGCGGAATCGTTGAATTCCTGGAGCTTGTAGACAAAGGACAGATCGAGGGGTGTTTCCTCGAAGAAAAGCTGTTTCTTTTTGAGATCGAGCTTTTTGAGGAGGTACTCCATCACTTCCGGGGCAAGGGCGCTGTTCATTTGCAGGCGGACAGCCTCACGCTTGCTGCGGCGCTGGATGAGCTCCTCCATGACATTGCGAAAGTCCGTGTACTCATCCGGTGCGGATTCGCTGTAGGTGATGACGCCGCTGCGTGTCACACGCAAAATCGCAGAATCAAGGACTTTATGCCCCTTGAACGCCTGCGGTGCGAAATGCATGATGAGATCCTCACGCAGGATGAAGCGCCCGTCACGTCCCAGGCGAATGACTCTGCCGGTCTGTCCGAGGGACGGGATAATGCCGAGCTTGACGCCGTTTTTGGACGCAAGATGGACGGCGATGTAGATCTGCTTATTGCGCAGGAAGGGGAAGGGCTGACCCTTATCAATGACGATGGGCGAGAGCAGGGGCTTGACCTCACGCTTGAAATACTGTTCGAGGTATGCCTTTTCGTCCGCCGATGTCTCGGTGAAATCAACGTGTTCGATGCCGTAATCCCGGAGCTGGGACATGGTATGAAAATACGCTCTGTCCTTCCGGGGGATGAGCGCACCGATGCGTGCGAGCATGGCGTCGAGCTGTTCCTTGGGCTTCATGCCGCTTCTGCCGTCACGTTTCTTGGGGTCGGACTTTTTGCGGTCAAGCATGGTGCCGATGCGCACCTGCACGAATTCATCGAGATTGCTCTGGTAGATCGCCGAAAAGCTGAGCTGTTCGAGCAGCGGCACATTCGGGTCCTCAGCTTCCTCCAGCACACGCTCATTGAAATTGATCCAGGACAATTCACGATTCATATAGTAAGGCTGTATCATTGCAGCAAAACCTCCATTCTTTGTTTGAAAGATATAGTCATATTTATTATACCACAAATCAAACGAAAATGGAATAGGTTTCAGGAAAAAAATTAGCCCCCGCCCCTTTGGGAAAGGGGTGGGGACATGGGGGTCATTCGGCATTCAGGAAGTCGGTGAGGGTGCCTGTGCCGCCGGCACCAATGAAAGCGGCATACTGGAGAATGGTCGCAGCATCGCCGGCATTGAGGGTGCCGTTGCCGTCGGCATCAGCGGCGGCAGTCTGGGCGTCGGTCAGTCCGGATTCCGCCCCGGCGCCGACATTTGCCAGCGCAATGAGCAGGTCAGCGGCATCGGAAGCGTCCACCTTGCCGTCCTGGTTGACGTCGCCAAGGAGCACGTCAGCGCCAGGTTCGGGGGCTGCGCCGAGGGATTTGAAAGTGCAGCCGTATTGTTCGGCGTAGGCTTGGGCGGTGGAGTTTTCGTAACCGGAGATGGTTTCTTTAGGGGCTATACCGCTATACTCGTGAATTTTACAATCCGGATTCAGGATGGTGATGTCAGTGATCTCACAGCCCTCAAACGCCGCACTTCCGATTGTTTCCACGGAGGACGGGATCTCCACAGAGACAGAGGGATCCCTAATCACAGGTGCGCCAAAAAGGGCACCTTCTCCGGTATAGACAAACGCACCGCCCGCAATATGCTTTACAGTCGAAGGAATCACGAGTGTGTCCTCCGGTCTATCACACGCTTCAAGTAGAATGCCGTTTACGATGCGCAGACCATTCTCATCCGGTTCGATGGATTCCAGCCACGGCGAAAGACGGAAATTAAACACACCGGTTTCTATGGAATACGGCAATGTGACCGAGGTCAGGTTCTCCATAGCGTAGAACCAGAAATTACCGAGATAGGTGACACCCTCCTCAATGACAACGGATGTTACCTCGTCACCTTTAACGAGAATTTCAGGAAAACCGGTGGTTTCAGTGCTCATATCATAGATACCGGCAAAAGCCATTGGATGGTCATACATCCGACCCTCCCCAGAAATGGTGAGCGTCCCCGTGCTCTCATCAAACTTCCACGTCAGGTTCTCGCCGCAGGTGCCTTCGGTCGGGGTCTCATCAGCGGCGCAGACGGTCAGCATCGGTGCGGCTGCCGGGAGGGGCGCACCCACCATCGACAGCGCCAGAAGTCCGGCGGTCAGCTTTTGCAATTTCATTGTGATTCCTCCTGTCTGGATGATTTTTATCCATTATACCACATTTTTTCTCCGATTGCAAGCTTTTTTCCCAATGCATCACCGCTTGACATTATCTGCCGGATAGTTTATAATGATAGATGTGAAAATCTGACCGCAAAGGAGGTTCCCTATGACGCTGCTCACCGAAGGGGTGATCTGCTTTTTTCTCATCATGAGCCTGATCGCCTATATCTGCTACGGCAGAGACAAAGCCCTTGCAAAAGCCCATAAATGGCGCATCCCGGAGAAAGTCCTGCTCTCTCTGAGCTTCTTTGGCGGCGCTGTGGGGGCGCTCACGGCAATGCAGGTGTTCCGGCATAAGACCAAACACTGGTATTTTCACGTGATCGGGCTTGCCGGACTTGCATGGCAGGCTGGTCTGCTCATCTATCTCATCTGCACAGGAGGTACACTATCATGAAGCTGCAATTGCAAAATACGCCATTTATAGACGATATCCGGAATGTCAAGACCTTCCGGGTGCCCAAAAACATCATCCTCAAGCTGCTGATCTTTGCCGGCATCTTCTATCTCATGCAGCTTGCGGAAACGATCTGCATCTTCCCCTTTCTCCTGCCAAGGGTTTTCGACTGGGCAAGGCAGCAGACAGAGGCAAACGGCGGCAGCCTGTCCTCTGAGGAAACCATGGATGCCATCAATGCCATCGCCGCTGACCCTGCCAATGTCTGGATGATGCTGTTTTGTACCGTCGGCGGTACCATTCTCGTGCTGCTCTACTGCCGCATCGTCGAAGGGCGCCGGCTGCATACGCTCGGCTTCTGCAAGAAGGGCGCATTTGTGCAGTACCTGATCGGACTTGGGCTCGGATTTGCGGCATTCACACTGACACTCCTCGTGGATATGCTCATGGGCGGCGTCCGGTTCGAGGGGTTCTCCGGTTCGGTCGGCATTTCCCTTCTGCTGGTATTCATCGGCTTTCTGCTCCAGGGCATGAGCGAGGAGGTGCTGTGCAGAGGCTTTATGCTGACCTCTACGCTGCGTGACCACAATGTGTGGTGGGCGATCCTTGTCAATTCCATCCTGTTCGGTGCGTTCCACTTCATGAATGACGGCTTTGGCGTACTTGCAATGCTCAATATCACCATCTGCGGCATCCTGTTCTCGCTTCTGATGCTGCGCACGCAGAATATCTGGATCTGCGGCGCTTTCCACGGCATCTGGAACTTCGTGCAGGGCAATTTCTACGGTCTGCCCGTCAGCGGCATCGACTCCGGCGATACGGTGTTCCGCTGCACCCTGACGGATGTGACCCTTGCCACCGGCGGTGACTTCGGTCTGGAGGCAAGCCTTGGCTGCACCATCGTGCTGGGCATCGGCTGCCTGCTGCTGCTCTTTGTACCGGGCTTTTCCAAAAAGCAGGACGCCGCAGCCCCGTCCGAAAACGCATGAAAACCGCACTTGTGACCGGTGCCGGCGGCGGCATCGGCTCGGCGATCGCAAAGCGGCTCGCTGAGGACGGATACACGGTCGTACTGCACAGCAATACCACCGACTGCACCCAGACAGCCCGTGTACTTGGCGGCATGGCAGTCCGGGCAGAGCTATCAGAACAGTCCGAGATCGAGCGCATGACCGATGAGCTTCTCCGGGAGCTTGGGCATATCGACGTGCTCGTGAACAATGCCGGTATTTCAGTGTCGGGGCTTCTGACGGAGATTGCGCCTGCGGTGCGGCAAAAGCTGTTTGCGGTGAATGTTCTTGCCGCCATTGAGCTTTCCCGCCTGCTGCTCCCGGAAATGATCCGGCGGCATTCGGGCTGTATCCTCAACATCAGCTCGATGTGGGGACAGGTCGGAGCTTCGTGCGAGGTGGACTACTCAGCGGCAAAGGCGGCGCTCATCGGCTTTACCAAGGCACTTTCGCAGGAGGTCGCCCCCAGCGGCATCCGGGTCAACTGCATTGCCCCTGGCGTCATCCGCACGAAAATGCTCGACTGCTACGATGACGACACCTTGCAGTCCCTCGCAGATGAAACACCCCTCGGCAGGCTCGGCACCCCGGAGGATATCGCCAGGGCAGCAGGCTTTCTGTGCTCGGAACAGGCGGATTTCATCACCGGACAGGTATTGGGGGTCAACGGGGGATTTGTGGTGTA
>CACXGK010000101.1 GCA_902767115.1 uncultured Ruminococcus sp. | reverse complement strand
TTGGCATAAAAATGCCCCCTTTCGTTAGACTTTGATTCGGTATATCTCTATTATACCACATTGTCTAACAAAAGGGGAGCATTTCATACCAGAGGGGAGATGACTTTTAGGATATTATTCTGTAAACTGACACACATATCCGATAGTGCCGGACGCATAGATGCCGACACAGGAATCACTGTTGTCGTTGAAGCTCCAGCCGCTGCCGGGGTTCCAGAGCATCATGTAGGGTTCGAGGGTGCTGCCGTCCTTACCGGAGGGCTCGTGACCGAACCAGAGCTTAGCGCTGTCGAGGTAGGAGGTAGAGCTGCCGTCCGACCACTTGGCAGTCACGGTCTCGCCATCGGAGTTGATGGTCGTCTGACCGCCCACCCAGAGGTAGGAGAGACCGCTGTCCGCCTTCTTGATGGCATCCATGACGGCATTCCAGTCAGATTCGGACTTGATATAGGCAAGGTGTCCGCCCTTCTCCTTGCAGCGAGCCTGTGCCTGAGACCAGGTGACATCGCCGGCAAAGACCTCAAAGCGCTTCTCACCGGTCTCCTCGCCGTCCTCGTCCTCATCGTCCTCGTCCTCCTCGTGGTCGGGGATATCGATGGGGGCTTCCTCAGACGCCATTTCGGGGAGTTCCTCGCTCTCGGCGGCGTCCTGCATGGCATCGAGGAGCTCCGCCTTGGTGTAGATCGGGATATCGGTGAGCTGGTAATTCGCCTGCTTCGCACGGACATACTGCGTAAATTCCACCAGGTCAACGGAGGAGCCGTTGATGGTGTATTCATCGCCTGCGGCACGGTAGGTCTCGGTCTCAGTGACCTTGCCGTCCTTGAGGGCATTGACGGCATAGCGCTCGCCGTCCTCATTGATACGGCTGGAGAAATACACGCCACGTCTGGTACGCACGCCTACGAGCTTCTCATCGTCAGCGGACTTCGCCTCGTAGATCTTGACGGTCTCGTCGTCCTCGTAGGTATAGAGGGCATTGGCGTCGCCGGCTTGCATATAGAGCTCCGGGACTTCGTTATCGTCGATGTAGAGCAGGCGGTACTTCAAGCCTCTGTCGGCGTTGATATCCTTGTGCGCCTTCTCGAAGGAAAGGATCTGGTCGTAATACGCCTGTGCCCAGTCGGCATCACACTCAAAGACGGGCTCGGTGGTGGGAGGTTCCGTTTCGGGTTCGGTCTCGGTTTCGGAGGGGACTTCGGTGGTGGCTTCTGTCTCGATGGGAAGGGTGGTTTCGAGGATGACCTCCTGCGTGGGGTCAGAGGGTTGCTTGCCGCCGAGCATGACGAGGACGCCGGTCAGGAGCAAAGCGACAGCCGCAATGCAGACCGCCGGGATGATCCATTTGGGGAGCTGGGCAGTCTGTGCAGACACAGGGGCTTTGCGGATCATGGGTTCGTCCTGGATGTAGAGCTTATCGGAAGGCTTGGTATGGGGTTCCGGCGGACGCTGGGACGAACGGGGACGGGGCATCGCCTGAGAGGGGCGAGGGGCATCCTGCTGGCGATTCTGCGCAGCGACACGGGCATTCTGCTCGGCAGCAAACCAGGTGGTCGGCTCGTCATCAGAAATCTCACGGTGCGGCTGAGACTCGACAGGACGCTGCCCGGTGGCAGGTCTGGCACGTCTGGAACCGCAGTATTTACAGAACTGGGAATCAGGATCCAACGTTCTGCCGCAGTGTTTACATTTCATTTCTATCTCTCCTATGTTACAAATTTCACGAACACGTACATTATACCACCTTTGGCGGATTTTGTCAACCGGAAGGGGAAGAAATGAATATAGAATAGTGAATAATGAATCATGAATAAAATTGGTGTCGCCTTCGGCGACGAAAATTAGAATGCTGTGAGGGATGGCTTCTTGCAAGAATCAAGAATTGCTCTTAGTACAGGGAGTGAATCTTAAAATCTTAAATCTTAAACTTTTTGTATCCTCGGACTGAACATTTATATTCTAACACTGCATCGGCAGGAACCATAGAATCAGCTTTGAGCCCTTTGCGAAGCATTGGGCTCATTGCGTTTATCGGAGCAAGGACTTGAAAGAACCGCTATCATGCGTGCAGGCTCAGCCTGCCGCCAGTGCCGGCTCGGAACCCCTTGACAGCAAGGAGAATCCGTGGTATAATAATAGTACAAGAGCACACCGATTGACGGCTTGCTCCCAAAGTAATAGTTGTCACAGAAGCGACCGCCCTCACTTTGCCGAGCTGGGGCGGTTACTTCCTTTTATGGTCACGATAGATCGTGTAGACTAAGCCGATAATTCCAGTGAGGAGAAGCCCCATTTGGATAAGCTG
>CACXGK010000100.1 GCA_902767115.1 uncultured Ruminococcus sp. | reverse complement strand
CGGTTCGATTTGATCTGGTAAGACAGGATGAACACGGCAACCGCTGCAAAGCCGATTCCCTGAATGCATAACTCACGCAAAGACAAGCCCTCTTTTCCTATCATTATGGTATACTATGATTGTACCACAAATGTGCCGGATTTTCAAGGCATTTTTGCGCATTGACCAAGCTCCCAGAATGCCACCGCACTTGCAGCCGCAACGTTCAGGGAATCCACACCCGGCGCCATGGGGATGATGACCGTGTGGTCGGCATTCTGTATGGTCGCATCACAAAGCCCCTCGCCCTCGGTTCCGAGAATGACCGCAAGGCGGTTTTCCTGCCGGAGTACCGGGTCTGCAATGCTCACCGCATCCGCCCGGAGTGCAAGCGCCGCCGCCGCAAATCCCATCCGGTGCAGTAGGTCGATCTCCACACGTTCCGACGGCAGATACGTCCACGGCACCTGAAATACCGTCCCCATGCTCACCCTCGCAGCCCTGCGGTACAGCGGATCGCTGCACCCCGAAGTCAGCAGCACAGCTTCCATCTGCATGGCAGCCGCCGAACGCAGGATGGCACCGACATTGGTCGGATTGACGACGTTTTCGAGGACGGCGATGCGGCGCTTCCCGGCGCAGAGCGTTTCTGCCATGGGAAGGGGTCTGCGGCGCATGGCGCACAGCGCACCCCGTGTCAGGTGGTATCCCGTGAGCTGCGTGAGAACGGATTCCGCAGCAGTATAGACCGGAATGCCCTCACAGCGCTGTAGCAAAGCGGCGGTCTCGGCATCCTCTCTGCCGATGAGCATGGACACCGGCTCATACCCGGCATCCAGCGCCCTGCCGATGACCTTGGGGCTTTCCGCAATGAACAGCCCCTCCGCCGGCTCAAAATACCGTCTGAGCTGCACCTCCGGCAAACGATAGACCTCCAGTGCCGGATCCGCAAGGTCGGAAAGTTCGATTCGCTGTATCATACATTGCCTCCTGTCTTATGTGAAGATGATTACCTCTTAGGCTTTTTGTCGGCTCACGCCGACTTAGGAGGGGCTACCGGGCTCCGCTCCCCCATCAAGCATAAAGGGGGCGCCATGCACAGTCCTGGCTCATAGTTTCCCTCCCCTCCGGGGAGGGGCTGGGGGAGAGTGGCAACCGGGCTCCGCTCCCCCGTCAAGTATAAAGGGGGTGCCGGGGCGCAGCCCCGGCTCAATAGCTCCCCCTCCCCTCCGGGGAGGGGGCTGGGGGTGGGGCTACCGGGCTCCGCCCGGCACTCCCCCCTCACGTCAACCTCATTGACTTTTTCGGAGTTTTGTGCTATAATAATGATACTATGCACAGCACATCCGCAAAGGGGGTCACGCTTTGAAAAAAATCGCATTTTTCTGTATTCCTGCGCATGGACATACCAACCCCATGCTGCCGGTCGCTGCGGAGCTCGTGCGCCGGGGCGATCAGGTGAAATTCTATTCGTTCCGGGAGTTCGAGGAGAAGATCACGGCGTCCGGCGCAGAGTTCATTGCCTGCGACTCCTACCTCCCTACCCTCACAGCACAGGAGGAAGCTGGGCTGAAAGCCGTTTCCACCACGGAAATGACCATCCAGGCAATTCGCATCACACGCAGTCTCGACACCTTCCTCGACGGCGAGTTCAAAGCCTTTCAGCCGGATGTGGTCTACACCGACTCCGTCTGCTTCTGGGGCAAGCTCAACGCCTGGAAGCATCAGGTACCAATGGTCGTTTCCACCAGTACCTTCGCCTTTAATGAGCTGTCCTCGCAGTACATGAAGAATTCCTCGAAGGAAATTGCGGATATGGTGTTCGGGTTGTCCAGAATTTCCAAGGAGCTCAAGACCCTCGAACCCTTGGGCTATCATGTGAAAAACGCTCTCTCCCTCGTGCAGAGCGACAACGACACGGATTCCATCGTGTACACCTCACGCAAATTCCAGCCCTATTCACCGAGCTTTACCGGACATTACGCATTTGTGGGACCCTCCGTCTTTTCCAATGCGGCACCGGATAAGCTGCATGAGCGTCCGCTGGTCTTTATCTCGATGGGAACAGTCATCAACGACCGCCCGGATTTCTATGCCAAATGCATCGAAGCCCTCCGGGATGCCAATGTGGATGTGGTCATTTCCTGCGGCAGCTCCGTGGATATCGCCGCCCTTGGCAAACTGCCGGAGAATATACAGGTGTTCCCGTCCGTCGATCAGCTTGCCGTGCTCTCCGAAGCGAATGTCTTTATCACGCACTGCGGCATGAACAGCGTTTCCGAAAGCCTGTATATGGCGACGCCGATGGTGCTCTATCCGCAGACCGGTGAGCAGCAGGCAGTCGCAAGACGTGTCACAGAGATGGGTGCCGGCGTGATGCTGACAGACGACTCCGCCGAGGGCATCCGCAAAATGGTCAAGGAAGTCCTCGCCAACAAGCAGTACGCCAAGGCTGCCAAAACGTGCAGCGATGATTTCCGTGCCTGTCCGGGTACGGCAGGAGCTGCCGACTTCATCGAAACTGCCCCTCACACGGTCATCGGAACGGATATCCTCAAGGAAATGCACAAGGCAAATGCGGTCTTTCTGGTCGTGTTCTGGCTCCTGGTGATCGCACTGGTCGTGGCACTCTGCGTTCTGCTGCACTGGAAATTCGCATGGATCATCGGCTTTCCTGCCGGCTTCCTTTCCACGCCCCTCGGCAAGCACATCCAGATGCGCAAGTATCAGCGCTTTGCGGAAAAGCAGGGGTGAGGCTTTTTGTCGGCTATTCGCCGACTTAGGAGGGGCTGCGACCGAGGATGAGTCAGGATGCTGTACGAAGACGAGCAGTGCTGTGCTTAGATGTGAACACAGCCTCGCCCCTCCTAAACCTCCCTCGGCAGGACTATGCAGCCGAAGCACCCGCAGTTTTACAAATACAGCTTTGCCCCCCTTTGGCGTAGCCATTGGGGGGCATTGCGTTCGTTAGGAAATGAACTTCAAATAACCGCTATTGCATCAGCGGCGATCCGCCGTCTACCTTGACCAGCAGGATGCCGCGGGGCATACAGGGATACTGTTCTGTGACACGATACATCGGCTGGTCGGATGCACGCATCTTGTCAGCGTAGACCATACCGGATACCCCTGCCTCGACCTCGTGTCCCAGAGGATTGACGATCAGCAGCAGATCCTTGCCCAGATGAATGCGCAGTACGCCGTCATCCCGATCCTCAAACCGGATCTGCTCACGGATCTCCTCTGCTGTCCCCAGACGGAACTCCGGGAATTTCCGGCGGACTGCGATCAGTCCCCGGCAGTATGCCACCATGTCCCGGTGCAGCGTTGCCTGGTACCATTTCAGGCTGTTGATGCTGTCGGGAGAATTGTAGCTGTCATGGATAAAGCCACCGTTGGGATGCGGCTTGGTACGCAAAAATTCCTGCCCTGCCTGCATAAAGGGGATACCCTGCGACAGCATTACCAGCGCTAACCCCAGCTTGTCACACGAGAGCATGACCTCGGACGGCGCACCCGGCATCGAACAGGACAGCTTATCCCAGAAGGTCAGATTATCGTGGGCTTCCACATAGTTCACACACTGGCACGGGGAATCCGTCCAGTACTCGTTCTCGCTTCTGCCACTCTGCGGATGGTAGACATTGCCGCATACCACCGCACGCATCTGCTGCGCCATGCTGCCGGAGGCTGCACCGTTGACATAGCCGTAGCTGCGGTCGTCAAATACCGAGCCCTTGACCTTGTCACGGAAATCATCCGAGAACATCGCAAACTGCGGCACACTCCGTGCATTCCACTTGATCGCACGGCGGAATTCCTCCAGCGGACATGAGCCGCCTGTCCAGCCCTCGCCGTACAGGATGATGTCCGGATTGATCTTGCGCAGGGCTTCTGCGCACTCGTTGAGCGTCTCCGTGTCAAGCAGACCCATCAGGTCAAACCGGAAGCCGTCCAGCTTGTATTCCTTCGCCAGATAGCACAGACTGTCCTTGATATACTTCCTCGCCATGCGCCGCTCCGATGCAAATTCATTGCCGCAGCCGGAGCCGTTGGAATAGCCGTGATGGTTGTGGCGGTAGTAGTAATGCGGATAGGTCTTGGAAAACGGCGAATCTGCCGTGTAATAGGTGTGATTGTACACCACGTCCATGATGACGCCCATGCCCTTTTTGTGGATCGCCTGCACCATCGCCTTGAACTCCCGGACACGAACCGTGCCGTCATGCGGATCAGTCGCATAGGAGCCCTCCGGAACATTGTAATTCAGCGGATCATAGCCCCAGTTGAACTGCGGTTCATCGGACGTCTCATCAACAGTCGCAAAGTCATAGACCGGCAGCAGGTGGATGTGTGTCACGCCCAGAGATGCGATATGGTCAATGCCGGCAGGCAGCCCCTGCGCATTGGTCAGCCCCTCCTCCGTGAATGCCATGAACTTGCCCGGATACCGGAACGGCACCTCCGGGTCCATGGAGAAATCACGGACGTGCAGCTCATAGATCACCGCATCGGTATACTTAGCAAGCTTGACAGGCTTGCTCTCTGCCCAGCCGTCCGGGTCCGTCAGCGACGGGTCAAACACCATGCCACGGATACCATTGGCACCGGCTGTTCTGGCGTAAATATCAATTGTCTCTCGCTCCCACCCCTCGGACAGGAAGGTGTAGGTATAGAACATCCCATGAAGATCGCCGGGAACGGCGCATCTCCAGATACCCTCGACCTGCTCCATCGGGTAGGTCGCACGGGGTTGTTCCTCTGTGTCATTTGCGTATAGATTCAGGGTAACTCGTTCTGCCTCCGGTGACCAGACCCGGAATACTGTCTGCGTCCGTGAATAGGAAGCACCCAGTTCCCCCTCATAGCCGAAGCGTTCATCGGCTTCTTCAAAACTCATTCCCAAGATATATCACCTCATAGTATATTATATCACATCACCCCCATCTTTGCAACCGGACACAGGCGCAAAATCTTTCCACATTTTCCACGTTTGCCCCGGCAACTTGTTGATAGCTTAGACTATCATGCATCCTGATGCAATTGCAGCACCTCGGTGAGGGTCTGGTGATACTGCGCACGCAGCCCGGCAGGCGATACGATCTCCGCCTGTGCCCCGAACTGGAACAGCCACCCGAAAAACGGCAAGGGCTGTTCTGCCTTGACGGGAATGGTGACAAGGAAATGCGTATCCCCATCGGGCATCACAGCGATGTCCTTGCCGAACCGGTCGATCACGGCGTTGATGAGGGCGTTGTCCAGGCGGAGCTTGACCTGACTGGTCTTGCCGCTGAACATGGAAAAGGTCGCATTCTGGTAGGTCTTGGGGTCAAATGGCTCCTTTGGGCTCTCGGCAGGAAGGTCGAGGACTTCGGTGCGTTCCATGCGGTCTACCCGGAAATTGGTGAGCTTGTCCGGGTACTTGGGGTAGTTGGCGGCGAGGTAATAACGTTCCTCGCTCCACAGCAATGCCACCGGTGTGCAGACACGCAGGCTGTCCCGGTAGACCTTGCGTTTGTTGAGGTCATAGCGGTAATACCGGAAGGAGATCTGCTTGTGCTCGTCAATGGCACGCTGGATGGCGTCCACGGTGATGTAGATACGCTCATTCTGTTCCTTGCTCCTGCCGGTGATGCAGACCTGCCGGCGGAGCTGTGAGGCTTCATGGACACTGCAAAGCTTCGAGAGCTTGGAAACGAGCTTCTGCGCCTTGCGCTCGGTGAGGAAACGTGCGGAACAGACCGCATCGGCTAACAGCTTCAGCTCCGGCAGCTCGAACTCCCGTCCGACAACAGCATACCCGGAGCTTGCCCCTCTGCCGGACACGATGTCCACCCCGTAGGCACGCAGAGCTTCAATGTCCTCGTACAGCGCCTTTCTCCCGGCGGAAATGCCGTATTGCTCCAGGGCATCGATGATCTCCGGCATGGTGATCTGGTGCTGTTCATCCGTCTGCTCGGTCAGGATCTTGTAAAGATAGAGAATTTTCAGGCGTTGATTGGTCTTGGCGGTATCCGGCATGGGATCACACTCCTTTCATACTTCTATTATACCACAAACAGTGTGTCATTTTCAGGACAATCAGGGCGTCGGATAAAAAAATTAGCGCAGTTTTTTTTCGGGCTGGCGCCCGATGAGGGAGGGCTGCTCGCCCTCCCTAAACCCTCCTCGGCAGGGGATGCGATCCCCTGCACCTCGATGAAATTAACTTGCAGGTGCAGGACGGTCACCGTCCTGCCGAGGGTCAAGGGGCGAGGAGCCCCTTGCAGGGGTAAGGGGACAGCGTCCCCTAATCGGGCGATAGCCCGAAACGCTACTTCCCATTCAGGAACTCCTGATACCGGTCGCAGATTTCCTTGGTCTCGCCGAAGGCGATCTGGTTGCCCTTGTCGAGCCAGAGGACCTTGGTTGCCATGCGGCGGATCTGTTCGAGGGAGTGGGATACCAGCAAGGTCGTGGCACCGCCCTGGATGATCTCCAGCATCTTCTCCTCCGACTTCTTCCGGAAGGCGCCGTCACCGACGGACAGGACTTCATCGAGAATCAGAATATCGGGCTTGACGAGACAAGCGATTGAGAATGCCAGTCGGGATTTCATACCGGAGGACAGATGCGAGAACAGTCTGTCCTCAAACTCCTCCAGCTCCGCAAACTGAATGATGCTCTTGTACGTCTGGTTCATGAAGTCTCTGGTATAGCCGAGCATGGCGCCTCGCAGGAAGGTGTTCTCCTTGACCGTCAGGTCACCGTCAAAGCCGGTGCCGAGCTCCAGGAGCGATGCGATCTGTCCACGCACAGCCATCTGTCCCGTGGTGGGGCGCATGATGCCGGAGATGACCTTCAGGAGCGTGGATTTACCGGCGCCGTTGGCACCGATGATGCCGAGCAGCTCGCCTTCCTCCAGCTCGAAGCTGACATTCTTGACCGCCACAAATTCCTTGGCGATCTGCTTGCCCTGCAATTTTGCGATCACAACATCCTTGAGCCCTACCGTCGAGAAATCACCGACTACGTAGGACACAGACACATCGTGCAGTTCGATCTTTGGCATAACTGCCTCCTTACATATAATACAGGAACTTGTAATTGTATTTCTTGTAAATGAATGCGCCCACGCCCAGTGCCAGCAGCGCATAGAAGGCACACAGGAAATGCGTCGGCAGCCCCGGTATATACCCGTCGATCACGATCGCACGGATATACGTGATATACACATACAGAGGATTGAGGTAGAACAGCTTCTGCACGTGCTCCGGATAATCGGCTGTATAATAGAAGATCGCAGACAGGTACATCAGCATCAGCGTGAAAATATCATACAAATACTGCACATCCTTGAACAGCACAAACAGCGCCGACAGGATAAAGCCGAACCCGATATTGAACACGATCATCCACAAGATCGGATACAGCAGCAGCAGCATCCGGAAATGAAAGGCGATGCCGTCCACCGCCACAAACACCAGAAAGATGATGAGCGTCAGTCCGAAGTTGATGAGGGACGCCACGTTCTTCGATAGCAGGAACATATATTTTGGCAAATTGATCTTGGTGATGATGCCGGCATTTGCCATGAGGGAGTTCATGCCGCCGTAGGTCGAATCCCGGAAGAACGAATAGGTCAGGTTCCCGGCGAACAGGTAGATGGTGTAATGCGGCTTGTCCCGTCCGAAGAAGTTGGTGAACACGATGCTCATAACAAGCAGCTGCATCATCGGGGAGAGCAGGCTCCAGAGCATTCCCAAGATCGTGCGTTTGTATTTTTTCTTGAAATCTCGCTTGACCAGCTCCTCGAACAGAAACTTGTGTTTCTTCAGAAGCAGCCCAAAATTTTTGATAGCTTCAATCATAGCTTTCTTGATCCTTTCCAGACGATCAGTCTGCAAGCTCGATGGGAATGACCTGTTCGGTGCGCTGCGGACGGTTGCCGAGCTTGATCGCAAGCCGCAGGAACAGCGGTGTATCCTCCGGCAGCTCCTCCGGGAGCTGGAAGGGCAGGGACGTATAGCAAAGCTGTGCGCCGATGTCAAATGTCGTGCGGTACAGCACATTCACGTCCGCATCTGTAATATGCAGCTCGACCAGAGCCGGCAGGATGTTGGCAGCACTGCGCTTGGCACGGGAAATGCCCATGCGGATGGTATTGGTGCCGGTACGGCGCAGGCGTATATAGCACGGCACACCGAGCACAGGCTCCGCATCCGCCTCGCTGCCGAAATAGACCGCACACTGCGGCATCTCCCCGAACTGCGCCTCGTATTCCAGGGCATAGCGGTCGATGAACGCCTTATCGGTTTCGGTTGCGACCTTGGCACGGATGGCGGCAAGCTCCTTCTGCCGGTTCTCCCGCAGCACACGCTCCGGATCCGTAAACGCCCTGGACAGCCCTGCAAAGGGTCTGCCGGCGTCATAGTTCTCGGCGTAGTAATTCTCAAAGAGATATGCCGGCTGGGTCACGCCCTTGTTTTCGCCCCCGACCGGCGGCCAGGAGAGCGTCACATAGGGCTTTGGCTGGTACTGGTCGGCATGGACGGCGGCACAGTAATTGAAATACGTGCTCCACTCGTCATAGCCCTTCACCCGGATATCCGGGTACTGCCGCAGCAGCTCCCGGTACCAGACCTTATTGATGAGCTGGGGCTGGTGGGCGGAGTACTGCAAGGTCGGATAGCCGTGGCTGCGCAGGAAATGCAGCGTGCGGAAGTGACAGAAATCATACGAGAACAGCGCCGTGATGTGGAATTTCCACTGGGCGATGTCGGAAAAATAATACCCGATATACTTCCCGTCCCGGTAAAAGACCTCCTCGGTCAGCGGATGCATCGGGCGGTAGTCGTCGTCACACATGATGAATTCATCGTCAATGGCGCTCTGCTCCATCGCCAGACAGCGCAGGAAGAAATTCCGGGTGGAGTGATCCGGCGGCAATTGTCTCCCGGCAAGGAGTGCATCGTCCGTGATGGTCGTCAGGTGCAACCTGCCCTTGTACTGCTCATGCAGAAAGTCCGCCATCTGCGCCGGACAGCACACCACAAGCTCCGTGATAAACGGCATGAACGCTTCAATAAACGGCAGTGTTGCCAGAAGCGGCGCCGGACGTGCCGAGAGGAATACCACCTGCTTCACCGGCTTGTGGGGGTAGGGGGCATCTTCGGATTTTGCATCAAGCAGGGACTTGACGGCTTCGGCGGTGTCAGCCCACTGGGGCGGCTGGTAGTGCTTTGCAATGCGTTCACGCTCCCTGCTGTAAACAGCAGCATCGGCGTATTTCGTGACAGCCGCAATGAGCGCATCGGGGTCATCGGGGTCGAAGTAGGCTGCGAAATCGCCCCCGACCTCACGCATGACCGGGATATCCGAGCACAGCACCGGAACGCCCTTGATGAGCGATTCGATGGTCGGGAGCCCATAGCCCTCGGTGTAGGACGCAAACACGACCATGTGCGCCTTGGCATAGAGCGCATCGAGGGTGGCGTCATTGATGCCGGAGAGCAGATACAGCCCGTTTCCGAAATGCCGGTTGGACTTAATGCGGCTGACAAGCCCCTCCATCTCCCAGCCGACACGTCCCACGATCACCAGATCATAGCCCATATCCGCAAGGCGCTTCTCATAGGCGTCGATGAGGACTTTATGGTTCTTTCTCGGCTCGACCGTTCCGACCGTCAGGAGATAGCGTCTGCCGGAGAGCCGCTGCAAAAGCTCCGCATCGGCAGCGTCATTGCCCTTCTGCTGGTTCTCCGGGGCGGTGAAGTCCGCACCGAGGGGGATGATGTGAATGGGCTTCTCCGGGAGCGCAAGCTCAGAGAAAAGCTGCCGGACATCCTGCTCCACCGCATGGGTATTCACCAGAACGGCGTCCGCATAGGTCAGATGCGCCGTCAGGTATTCCATAAAGCGCAAGAGCGTCTGCCCTGCCATGTACTGCGGATACCGGATGGGGATGAGGTCGTAGATCTGCACGAAAATGCGTATCTGCTTGTTTTTGAGCTGCGGTAGGAGATAGCTTCGGTTCGGGAGCGTGTGCCATGCGCTGTTGATATCGAGGAAGGTCGCCCCTTCCGCAAAGTCGGAGATCGCAAGGTATTCATCCGTATAGCAAGCCTGCTTGTCCAGCAAGCCCCGTGCGCCCAGCAGAAAGCGGTCATTGTCCACGATGCGGTAGGCACCCTTTGGCACCGAGTACGACAGCAGGCACAGCGGCATCCGGTCAGCAAGCAGTCTCTGGATCAGCTCCGTGACCACACGGGAAATGCCGGTGTAGTGGTCAAGCTCCGGGATATTCGTGATGTCAATATAGATCGGCTTCATGCAGGTGCAGCACCGCCTTCCTCGCTCTCCGGCAGGACGGCTGTCGGAAAGGGATCAAATGTCACACGCATCATCCCTCTCTGCGGCGCCGATACGACAGAGGAGATGAGCGCCTTGACAAATTCCGTCCGGGTGAGGATCTGCGCCTGTGCCTCCCAATGGGTCAGGGCGTCCTTGTCCGGCAAGGCATTCAAGCACGAGAGATACACCGCTTCGATCATGCCACGCACCGAGTAATTCCGGTTGAGCAGCTCCGTGAGATCGACCGTCTGTGCCGTGCGGACGGTGGAATGCACCAGTGCGTCCTGCGTAAAGGGAACGGTCTTGCCGGCAGCTTCGAGATTGTGCTCGACCATGTCGTAGAGGGCTCTTGCGGGTCTTGTCTCATCGTCCGGGGTGACGGGCGGGAATTTCTCGATGAATCGGCGCAGATAGTCCTGGAGCATCTCCTTGATATGCTCGTACTCGAAATGCTTCAAACGCTCACGCTGCATCCGGATGATATGCGACCTCAAAGCTTCGTCCTTGGCGGCGGCGTCCATAATTCTCGCCAGGAACGCCGGGTCTTTGTCATCCACCACGATACCGCTGCCCCCCAGCGTTTCCGGAACCGCACACGCATCATACGCAATGACCGGCACATCAAAGGTCATCGCTTCGAGCAGCGGCACACAGAAGCCCTCGTGCTCACTCATGCAGAGGAACACATGGGCAGTCCGGTAAATGGCTAAGATCTCCGCAAAGCTGATATGTCCGGGGAACACGATATCCTCTGTTCCCAGCTCCTTGATGTACTCCATCAGGTCACGGTAGTACATACCGGTCTGGTTGGCGCTGCCGACCAGGATCAGACGGGAGTGGGGGTTGACGTGTTTCTTATAATAGGTATAGGCACGGATGATGTCCTCGTGCTTCTTGTTCGGGGCGATTCTCCCGACAAACACGATATTCGTGATGCCGTCCGAGAGGCGGCTGACCATTGCCTTGTCGGGGGTCTGCTTGTAGTCGTCAAAGGGGACGCAGACCGGAATGACCTCGATGTCCTCCGCCTTGTAGCCCATGTCGGTCATGTTCTGCTTATTGAACTCCGAATCGGCGATATAGCTGTTGAATTTGCCCTTCATGGGGCCCTTCATATGCTCCAGCCCCGTCCGGCAGCTCTCGGCAGCGACCGGGCTGTCGATGGCAAAGAACTCATAGGGCGTGATATTGTGGTACACCATGATTTTGCGGCAGTGGAGCTCAGCGACCATGGTATTGAGGGGGGAGCCGTTGCCCATGTGGTAGATGATGATATCATCCGGCATGAGCTTCGGGAAGTGATCGATCTTATAGCAGCCGGGCTCCTTCACCTTGGCGGCAATCGTCTCGGCGTAGACGGCAGTCTGGATGCCCATATCCTCGATGACGTGCTTCTTGGCAATGACGTCATTGCCGATGGCATCCCCGAAATTCAGGGTATTCACGATCTGGAAGATCCTCATTGGCTGTCTCCTTTCTGCGCATCGACAAGCGCACGCAGCTCCTGCACCTGGGCTTGCAGCTCCTCGATCATGGCACGCTGGGTATCCAGGCGCACTTCGAGCTCATGGGAGCGCAGCGCCAGACGGTCACGCTCGGACTTGTCCCGTCCCACGTAGCTGCGCACATGGATAAAGAGCCTTGCGATGGCGAGATTGATGTTGTTCTGTGCCGCCACAAGCGGCAGGAACAGAAACGCCACTGCCTTGCGGATGACACGCTTGATGGGCTTGACGATGCCGGACGCCCCCTCGTGGTACGAGGTCAGGTCGAGATAATACGCAAGCTGGTTGTTCGCCAGCAGGACATTGACATCGCTGAGGAACGCAGGCTCACAAAATTCCTGATCCTTAGCGGCATACTTGGCATCCCAGAAATCCTGGAACGAGAGAACGTCATTCTGCTCGCCGGATGCCTCCTGTTCGGTTTTGATGCGGCGCAGGAGCTCCTGCACCTCAGGGCTGTTTACTGCCATACTACTCCTTCCGCCGGAACGCCGATGTTCCGGGTGTTCTACAGGTGTTATTTGCATAGATAGTTTTATTATACCACGGATGGGAGCAGAATGCAATGCGTTTGGAGAAAATTTTCCGGTTTTTTCTAAGAGGGGGGCGGTGGGATTCAACTGTGCGTTGATTTTCGCAAAGTTATTCATTTTGTCCACCATTTCTGCAAATATGGGGTTGCAAAAGTTTGAATAATCTGTTAAGATATATATGGACACAGGGAAGGGAACCCCAAAGCGGCAAAGCTCCGCAGCGTTCCCGAATCGTTACGATACATCGGCATTTTGAGCCGGATGCCATTTCAGCCGAGGGCGGCTGCGGCGGCATGACCCTGTAGCGAAAACGTTTTCTGACAGAAAGCAGATTTCGCAACTCCTCAATTTCCGCATATACCTTTTCATTCATCATCTTCTGTTTCTCCAAATGCTGTGCTCCCACCAAAGGGAGTGCAGCGGACTGGGGAACCCCGTGAGTTTCTGACTCGCTGCAAAGCCGGGGTGACGGTACGCATTGCTCTTGTCACCCGGACAAGATTCCCGGCTTTCAAGCAGTGGGCTTTCTTACATTGCTTTTCTTCATAATACCCTTTCTATATTGTGTTGGGTCGGATAGCTGCGCTGTCCGGCCGTCTTTTTGCGCCGGGCGGCGGCGCCGGAGCCGGCGCTGGCGCAATAGCAGTTCTTTGTAGTCCTTGCTTCGATAACCGCAATGAGCCCAATGCCTATCGGCAAAGGGCTCAAAGCTGGGTTTGTTGTGTTCGCCCTGCTACGCAGGGCTATGTGAGGTCTGGAATCCTCGTCCGACCTTTGCCCCGAAGGGGCATTGGGAGGACACTTGTCAGCGGCGACTCGCCGCTGGCAGGGAGTGAATCTTGAAATCTTAAATCTTTCACTTTTTGTATCCTCGGACTGAACATTTATATCCTGCAATAGGTCTTGCAAGAATCAAGAATTACTCTTAGCACAGGGAGTGAATCTTGAAATCTTAAATCTTTCACTTTTTGTATCGCCATACTATACATTTGTATCCTTACGCTGCATCAGCAGGAGGGATAGAATCAGCTTTGAGCCTTTTGCCGATAGGCATTGGGCTCATTGCGGACACCGAAGGACGGACTACAAATAACTGCTATCTCGCCAGCGCCGGCTCCGGCGCAAAATCCCCCTTGACAGCAAGGAGAATCCGTGGTATAATAATAGTACAAGAGCACACCGATTGACGGCTTGCT
>CACXGK010000099.1 GCA_902767115.1 uncultured Ruminococcus sp. | reverse complement strand
TCCTTGCTGCCGCCCATTCTCTCCTCCAGTGCATGGGAGATCATGGCAAGTGATACAGCTAAATTCTCGTTATGTACGATGATCCCCTCCGGCACCTCCAGGTGTGCTGTGGAGAAATTCCAGATGGCAAGAATGCCGCTGTCGAGCATCTTATCGCACAGTGTCTGTGCCTCTGCCGGGCTGGTGGTGATAATGCCGATCAGGATGCCCTGCTCCTGACAGACCTCGTCAATGCGGCGGATATCATAGATCGGAATGCCGCTGATTGACGTGCCGATCTTGGCAGGGTCATTGTCAAATGCCGCTGCGATCTGGATGCCGCATTCCTTGAAGCCCTGGAAGGACAGCAGCGCACCGCCCAGTCTCCCGACACCGACCAGCACCGCAGACTTGGTATCCCGATAGCCCAGGAATTCCTCCAGGTCTGTGATCAGACCTGCCACATCGTAGCCCATCTTCGGCTTGCCGCCGCTGCGGCTGGCTGCCGAAAGGTCCTTGCGCACCTGCACCTCATTGAGCCCAAGCGCACCGGCAACGGCTGTCGCTGAGATCGTCCGCATCTCATCCGGCAGTGACTTCAGATAATTCAGATACACCGGAAGCCGCCGGAGTGTCGGTTTGGAAATATTTGATTTGTCCATAGATGGTTTCCTCCTGCTGCAATTGTCATTTTCCTGGATGAAACGACCATAATGCTATCATTCTTATTATACTCCATCCGGGCAGAAAAGTCAATCAATTTGGAACGATTCCTGATAATATTTACAAGTCGTATACCCGCAGCTCGCAATTGCCCATGAAGAACCCCATAAATCGCTCCACGGTCATGTCCGTGAAATAGCTGTCGATCACCCGGCAGATACCGCCGTGGCAGACGAGGAGGACGTTTTCATCGAGATACAGCCGTTTGACGTCGTCGATGACGTTGTAGGTGCGCTGCACAAGCTGAAAGACGGACTCGCCGCCGTCCGGCATCTTGCAGCCCCATGCCGCCTTTGCCTCCGGAAATCCCGGTGTCCAGCGTGGCTGCCCCTCAAAGGAGCCGTAATTCCACTCCCGAAGTCTCTCATCCGTCTGCACCGGCAGCCCCAGGCGCTCTGCCACAAATCCGGCAGTTGCCTGTGCCCTCTGCATCGGAGAGGCGATGATCCGCTGGATATCACCTGCGGCAGCGCATCTCTCTGCAAGTTCCTGCGCCTGCGCAATGCCTGCCGGTGCAAGCGCAATGTCCGTGATGCCGCTGATCTTTTCAAGCGCATTCCATTCCGTTTCGCCGTGGCGTGTTACGTATAGCTTCATGTGATGGTCTCCTTTATGTAGCCTTCCGGGGAGGAAGGCGTTTATTACCAGTTCGCCAGAAAGTACAGTGCTCCGTACACCGCAGCCGCCGTGCAGCCGTACAGGATCACGGGGCCGGCGATGGTGAAGATCTTCGTCCCGACGCCGAGGATCAGTCCTTCCGTCTTGGCTTCGATCGCAGCGGATGTCACCGCATTCGCAAAGCCCGTGATCGGGACAAGCGTGCCTGCACCGGCGTGTCGTGCGAGCCTTTCGTACAGCCCGAACCCCGTCAGCAGGGCGCTTGCTCCCACCAAGATCACCGACACCCATCCGGAAGCCGCCTGGCGTTCAAGTCCGAGCCGCAGCAGTCCCTCCAGCAGGAGCTGTCCGATCATGCAGATCGTTCCGCCGACCGCAAATGCGACCGGGATATTGACCTTGCTGTTGGAGCGTGGGGCGGTGCGTTTCTGCATGGCTTCGTACTGTGCCACCGTCAGATTCATTCGGCATACCTCCTTTCCATGGAAGTATGCCCAAGAAACGGCTCGCTTATTTGTGAAATCCGTGAAAAAGCGCAGAGATTTCTTGCCATCTGGTGAAATTTATGCTATGATTATAGTATAGCACGTTTCGGGGGAATTGGCAAGTGTCCGCAAGGCAGAGCGGCTCTGCTCTGCTTTGCGGCAGCATTAAAGAAAGACATATCGTGCCAATGCCATTTTTTAGAAAGGGTTGATCCGTTATGAAGCTGCTCGTTGTTGAAGACGAGGTCGCACTGGCTGATGCGCTCAGTGAGATTCTCAAGCGAAACCGCTACTCTGTCGATACCGTCTATGACGGCGAGGACGGTCTGGACTATGCCCTGACCGGTATCTATGACTGCATCCTGCTTGACATCATGCTCCCCAAAAAGGACGGCATCACTGTGCTCCGTGAGCTGCGTGCCGCCCACCTTTCCACACCCGTTCTGCTCCTGACTGCCAAGTCCGACACCGAGGACAAGATCAAGGGACTTGACAGCGGCGCAGATGATTACCTCACCAAGCCCTTCGTCAGCGGCGAACTGCTTGCCCGTGTGCGGTCTCTGACCAGACGCCGGGGCGAGGTGGTCACAGATGAATTTACATTCGGCGATATTGCGCTCAATAAGAGCACGTTCTCCCTGTCCAGAGAGGGGCAGTTCGTCAAGCTCTCCCTCAAGGAATACCAGATCATGGAAATGCTCATCGCCAATCCCAGACAGCTCATCCCCAAGGAGCGATTCATTGAAAAGATCTGGGGTTATGAGAGCGACGTGGAATACAATAACGTCGAGGTCTACATCTCCTTCCTCCGCAAAAAGCTCACTGCCCTCGGCTCGGCTGTCACCATCAAGACCGCCAGGGGCATCGGCTATTTCCTGGAAGGTGATGCCTCATGAAGCTGCCCCAGATCAAGGATATCCGGGCAAAAGTGCTCGATCTGCGCCGTGATGTGATCTTCATGATGCGGCTGAAGTTCATTGCAGTCGCAATGGCGATTCTGGTCAGCGTCTTTCTGGTCATGCTCACCGCCATCAATATGATTATGAACACCGTCAGCCAGACGCAGTCCATGAAGCTCCTCCGGCAGATCGCCGAGAGCAACCGCTATGACATGATCGGTCACAATGACAACATGATGCCAATGGACGATAATCCCCCGGAGGCTCCGAACGGCAGCGACCCACCGCCGGAGGAAATGCCCTCTGATACGGCGGCAAGCGACACTGCCAGCGCAGAGCTTTCTGATGGCGGTTTCCTGTCACTGGCGTGGGGTCGTCCCTGGGAGGGCGAGGAACAGGAAATGAACCCACCGCCCTACGGAATGCCACGCTATCCCCAGCCGACAGAGGAGGACATCGATGACGACGATGACGATATCCTTGAAACCGAGGAGCGCCGCCCGTGGGAACGGCGTGAGGGCGAGGATTTCCGGCGTCCGACCGAAAATGTGCCGCCGCCGTGGGAAACAGAGATCCCGCCAAGCGAAGCGCCTGCTATGACAGAAGCGCCTCCGCCGCCAGAGCAGCCTGCTGTGGAAACACAGCCCGATCCGATCGAGCCGCCGGCAGAGCCGGAGATCATCCAACCCGATCCGCAGACCGACCCTGCGCCTTCGGAAAGCAGCAGCGAGACCGAATCCACCGCCGGTTCCGATGCGGAATCCACCTCCGAGTCCGAAACCACGACCGGCATGACCGAAACCACAGAAGCCGCCACCTCCCAGACGCCTCCTGCGCCCCGTGAGCCCCGGATGGACCGCTGGAATGTCCCGATCACGATTGACCATTTTGCGATTATGGTCTCACAGGACGGCGCATTTTTAGGCATCCGCAACACCGAGAACTACACGGATGAGGAAGCCGAGGAGATCATGAACGGTATCCTTGCCAAGGAAAAGAGTGAGGGGATGTACGGCTGGCTCCAGTTCTGCTCCGCCCAGAAGGGCTATGGAACGCTGCTCGTCATCACCGACAAGACCTCCGACCAGGGCATCCTGAACAATCTGTTCCGGACGACGGTCATCATCGGCACCATCATGCTGCTGGTATTGCTGGCGATCCTGATCGTGCTGTCGCACTTCATCACGGAGCCGGTACAGCAGGCGTTCAAGCGCCAGAAGCAGTTCGTTTCCGACGCCGGTCACGAGCTCAAGACCCCGATCGCCGTCCTCACGACCAACGCCGACATCCTCCAGGATGAGATCGGCGAAAACAAATGGCTCGTCTATATGCAGGAGCAGATCGGACGCATGAACCAGCTCGTCGGCGACCTGCTGCGGCTGGCACGCATGGACAATGCGACCCAGGAATACAACTTTGCGGACTTCGACCTGAGCATGGCAGTGGCGGCAACGACGCTCCCGTTCGAGAGCTCCGCATTCGAGCAGCATAAATCGCTTGAAATGGACGTGCAGCCCGGTGTTCACTACCGTGGCAGCGAGCAGCATATCCGCCAGCTTTGTGCCATCTTCATCGACAACGCACTCAAATACTCCAACGACAACGGTCTGATCAAGGTCACACTGCTCCAGCGTGGCGACCACCAGATTCTCGAATTCTATAACACCGGCTGTGAGATCTCACAGGCGGAGACCGAAAAGATCTTTGAACGCTTCTACCGTGGCGACAAGGCTCGCAGCTCCTCCAAGCAGAGCGGCTACGGTCTGGGACTTGCCATTGCCAAGAGCATCATGGACGTCCATAAGATCAAATTCCAGGTCACCTGCGAGCAGGGCAAATGGATCCGTTTCCTGCTGACGTTATAATCACCAAAGCCCCTCTCCGGCATCCGGAAAGGGGCTTTTCTTTGCCCGGAAATTTGGGCAAGTTTGTGCCACAATTGTAAACAATTCATGAACAGACCAATTATTTGGCGAGATCGTTGTTATATAAGATGAAACCCTCAGAAATGCGGCGTTTCTGCGCAGGTGCGTGCCGGCACCTGTTCGCAAGTCCACAAAAAGTAAGAGAAGTCTAAACGATGAAACGGGCTGGGCAGCCGCCTGGCTGTCCATCGCCCGGTTTCACCGGCAGTGCCGATTATTACGCCTTGTAATTTTTGATCAAAATTCTCCAAAAATGGCTATTTCATGTGAATTTTGAAAGCTGTGAAAATGCCGAGTAGGTGGGTTCGCACCGCATTTGTTTTCTACAAATTCTACAAACTTCGTGCCGAACCGTCTTACTTGTATTGACAAGCTATTTTGAATGGTGTATAATTAGGTTAATTCATCCGAAAACGATTAACCGGCACAATCTGAAACCGGATGTGAGCTCAATTGCAGAATGAGCTTTTTGAGAGGTATGAGTGTTTCGTTTACAGTGTGTGTGCGCAGAGAGAGAGAGGTTATCTGTGGTTCGTACAGGTTTTAGGATTTGTCCGGAAGGCGGACAAGCTGCACACACGCTGTAGGGCACCGCATCAGGCGGTGTCAGTCAGCAAAAGGGGGAAATCAGATTGATGAAGACAGTCAATCTGGCATACAAAGATACAGTTGCTCTGGAGCGCTCCGGTAATGTCATTACCATGCACACCAATGAGGAACTGCTTGCCAGATACAAAGCCCAGCATGAGGCTGTTGAACTACAGTCCAAGCCTTTTTATGATGTCTTGAAGCGTATTTCGGATGTTGTCTGTTCCGCAGCGGCGATCGCCGTTTTCTCACCGCTTCTGCTCGGTGTGGCGGCTGCGATCATGATCAATGATTTCGGCTCGCCGATCTATTCCCAGATCCGCATCGGCAAGGACGGCAAGGAATTTCGCATCTACAAGTTCCGCAGTATGTACACGGATGCAGACGAGCGCAAGGCTGCTCTGATGGCTGAGAACGAGAGCCAGGGCGCTAATTTCAAGATCACCAATGATCCCCGCATCACCAAGGTCGGCGCTGTCCTGCGCAGGACCTCCATTGACGAGCTGCCGCAGCTCATCAATATCCTCAAGGGCGATATGTCCATCATCGGTCCCCGCCCGTTCATTCCTGTGGAGCAGAAGGAGCTCCCCGATGACCGTCTGCTCGTCAAGCCGGGTCTCTCCTGCTACTGGCAGATCGGCGGCGGCAATACTCTGTCGAAATCCGAACAGATCGATCTCGACCGCCGTTACATAAGAGAACGTTCCATCTGGACCGATATCAAGATCATCGGCAAAACCGTTCTGCACGTTTTCAGCGGCAAGAATTGCTGAAAGAGCAGATCTCTGATTATTTCTAATTTGTATCAAATCCGGGTGCTTCCCCTTTTTGGAGGAGCCCCCGTGTTTTGCGTTAAGGAGTACTTTGCTGCTTAACACGATTATCAATTTTTTTGGAGGGCAATATGGCAAAAAAAGACGAAAAATACCTGAATGTCACGCTCAAAAATGACAATTCTGACAATAAGGATGACATCATCATTTCCTTCTCAGGGTTTATCAAGCAGCTTCGCCGTTTTCTGATTTTCTGGCTGGTTGCGGCGCTGCTCATCGGCATTCTGGTTCCGGTGTATTTCGCAGTATTTACGGCTGACCAGCATAAGAACCTGACTGCACTCGTCAGCTTCAACTACAGCGGTATCGAGAAGGGTCTTGCTCCCGACGGCAGTAACTTCGATGTCAACTCCCTCAAGAGCCCTTCCGTGATTGAGCAGGCACTCACCGAAATGGATCTGCCGCTGACCAATCTCGAAGGCATCCGCCGTGGTATCAGCATCGAGGGCGTGATCCCGACTGATGCGATCGACCGTATCACCACCTACCGCAGCATCTTCGAGCAGGGCAACCTGAATGCCGGTCAGAAAATGCTTGAAACCGCTTACTTCCCGACGCAGTATCGGGTTATCTTCAACTATTCTGCTTCTGGTCTGACAGATAACCAGCCTGTGGATGTGTTCAATTCCATCCTGACCCAGTACAGAACCTACTTCTTCAAGACCTACGGCTTCAACCAGGCGCTCGGTAACGCTGTAACGGCACTGGATTATAAGGTGTATGACTATCCGGAGCAGGTCGATGTGTTCGACGATTCCCTCACCTCCCTCCAGAACTACATCACCTCCCTGTCCCAGCAGGATACCACAAGATTCCGTTCCACAACCACCGGTTACACGTTCTCCGACCTGTCCCAGGCGATCCAGACCGTTCGTGACGTGGATCTGTCCCTTCTCTCTGCAAACATCCTGACCAACAACATCACCAAGGATAAGAATTACCTGATCGACTACTACACCCGCCGCATCGAAGTGCTCACCCATGAGTGCGCTGTCAATGCGCAGCAGCTCGAAGCCATCAGCGCTTCTATCGCAGAATACCAGGTCGGCTCTGTTATCATCTACAGCGACGGTAATGCTGAGACCACTTACAACGAGCCCTCCGCCGCATATGACGAACTCATCAACCAGCGTGTCACTGTACAGAGAACCCTCACCACCAAGCAGGAAGCCCTCAAGGACTACCAGAAACGCCTCAATTCTCTCAAGGTACAGCCGGTCGCAACCGATGCACAGGTTGAGCGTGTTGAAGCTGATATGGCTGCGCTGAGCGCTAAGGTCAACGACCTCCTGAACAAGACCAATGCAACTGCCAATGAGTACTACGAGACTGTTTACCTTGCAAATGCGTACAATATTCTCGTTCCGGCAACGTCCTCCGGTCTGACCACCACCAAGAGCGTCATCAAGTCCTCCATCGAGCCGCTGCTCATCATCGAGGCTCTGCTCTTTGTTCTGTACTTTGGTTTTGCGTTCTGCTACTCTCTCGTTGAGGTCAACAGAAAGCACCGCAGAGCTGCTGCTCGTGCTGCTGCTGAGGATGATGACGACAACGAGGAGCCCGCTGAGGAAAAGGCTTCTGAGGAAGCTGAGACCTCTGAGGAGCCTGCATCCGAGAATGAGACATCCGAGGAAACCGAAAATTCCACTGATAGCAACAAGAAGAAAAACAAGAAGAAGTAAGCTTCTCACACATAAAAAACTTACCCCCTGTATGGTACATCCTACAGGGGGTTCTCTTTTGGCTCTGTCTTACTGTGTTTAACGCCAGCAAAAACGCCATAGTATCTCTGGTATCAGAAATACTATGGCGTCATGTTTTTTCGCTATTACCTATCAGCTCAGGAAGTCATTCATAGTGACCTGCACTCTCGGATTACCATTGGCATCATCATCGATGAGCTCAACGGTTTCCATGATGATCGGCTTGGTCGGTGCGGACATGGCGCCGTCGCCGCCCATTGCACGTTCCACCTGGAGGAAACTGTCAACGACCTCCATGCCCTCTGTGACTTCACCAAACGCTGCATAGCTGCCGTCCAGAGAGGAGCAGTCTGCATAGCAGATAAAGAACTGGCTCGATGCACTGTCGTAATCCATCGAACGTGCCATCGAAACCACACCACGCTGGTGGGACAGGGTGTTCTCTACGCCATTGACAGAAAATTCACCCTTGATGGTCTGGTCTGAACCGCCCATGCCGGTGCCCTGCGGGTCGCCGCCCTGTGCCATGAAGCCTTCAATGACACGGTGGAAGGTCAGTCCGTTGTAAAAGCCCTGGGATACCAGGTTCTCAAAGTTCTCACAGGTGATCGGTGCCACATCCGGGTACAGTGTGATGATAAAGCTGTTGTCCGATGCCGTATTGCTGACGACTGCCGGGGCTGTGGTCTCTGCTGTGGACTCTGCGGTGTCCTTCTTGCCGCAGCCGGTCATCAGTCCCGTAAATGCCGCAAACGCCAGTACGCCTGCGATCCATCTGTTCTTCATGCTGTTAATCTCCTTTCCGTCGGCTCACGCTTCTTCATTTGCACGCTTGAGCCAGGTAGATGCGACATCCAGTGCATCATACAAGGTATCACGCTCACCGGTCTTGACAATTGCCTGGATCGGATTGAGTTTCTCATCGGTGCTCATCTGATAAAAACGCACCTTCTGGGCAACTGCTACACCGCTGACTTCCTTCTGGTTCTCAGCCTGCAGCATTACCACAAAGGGATCGTTCATATAGCCGAAATACAGGTCATTTCCCTTCCGAACAAGCGGATAGCCCTTATATGTCATGAATTCCATACTAACTCCTTTCTGCGTGCGGCAGCAAGGCTTTTCGCCGGTTACTGCCAGGTGGTCTTGAATTCCTTGGAAGCATCATCAAAGATGCTCAGATTGTAGCTTAACGTATCGAGTGCAGAGGTACGGATCACATAGCTCGGTACCCCGTCACGGGCTACGATGGTCTTGAGATCGCTGATCTTGTAGAATGCGATCGTGTAGTCTTCCTTGCCGTTCTGGGTCGTCAGGTGAACCTGTGCATCCGGCTCGCCCTCCGGCACCTCGCCGATATACAGCTCCTCGCCGTAAATATACAGCAGGAACCGGTACAGCAGACGGAACCGCTCGGTATCGCAGTCCTCGCCGTTGACGGTCACGGTATAGTCCTCCTGGCTGGTACCCTCGCCCTCAAATTTGAGGTCATAGTCCTTGTCCTTGACTTCGAGCGTGCCGATATTCCAGACATTCGTTACGAAAATATTCGCCGATGTGATATCGCCCGGCTGTACGGTGATCCACTTGGCATTGTCCTCGGTCACGCCGAAGATCTCATTCACGCCTTCCAGATAGGTGTAATACAGCTTGGTGCCGTCCTCGGTCTCATAGCTGTCGCCGATGGTCAGCGTGTAGCTTTTCTCATCGTCGGTCTGCATGGTCACGGTGCAGAACGGCGTATCCAGTCCGCAGCGTTTCAGGTCGGCATCGGTCGGGTGTACCACAGCCACCTCCTGCGCAGACAATCCGAACATCCCGTTGGTGATGTCCTTGGACCTCTCCACGTTCAGGTAGGAGAACAGCGGTTCGAGCATGACGTGTGTGGCAGCGGTACCGCCGGCACTGTCATCCTCGGCGCCCTCGTGGTCGTACTCCATATAGATGTCCCAGTCGAGATCCTCACGCTCGATGCGAACACTCTCTACGATCGGGTAAGTTGCCTCATCCGGTTCTGCGAGAACCGTCGTTGAAAGAAACTGCTCCGGAGTCTTGCCGTAATTGGAAACGAGCGAGGTACGGATCAGGTACACGTCACCGTCCACGGCGCAGTAGGTCTTGGTGTTGTCCATCGGGGACTTATCGCCCACGAGGAACTGAAACTTGCTGCCGTCCTCATAGGTCAGCGTCACGTCCGCCATCGGGTCTGCAAGCCCATACTTGCCGAGATCAGACGCCTGTTCCTCGATGAGCGAATCCGCTTCGAGCGCACAGCCGTTATTGGCAAGCGTCGAGAGCAGGGCGGTGTCGAGGGTCAGGTCTTCGTAGCCGTCGATCATATACTCGGAAGCCGCATCCGCACGTCCCCGGAAGGTACGTGTCACATGGAAGGGCTCTGCGCCCTGGATGTCGATCTCTGTGAGATTCTCGGCATCGACCTGGTTGAGGGTGATTTTCTCTGCCGCAGCGGAATCTGCGGCGCTGTCATCAGACTCCTCACCGCCGATCACACCGGTGGCAAACAGGATGCCCGTGGGCACACCGACGAGGATCAATGCCCCCACACCAGCAAGCAAAATGCGGACATTCTTGGAAAGCCCCTTCTTTGCCGGTGAAGCCTTCTTTGCCGGTGAAGGCGCAGCGCCGAATATGGTATCCGCTTCGGCGTCTGCGTTTTCTGCGATATATTCCGGGTCCTTCTGTTCTTCACTCATTTGTTGCGTCTCCTTACGATCACAATGATGCCTGCGCAGACAACGATTGCCGGAATGAAGTACACAGCGAGCATTGCACCACGCATCTCACCGGTGGACATGGTCAGGGTCATGTCAGTCAGCTGCTTTTCAGCGATGACAAGTCCGGAATCCTTGCCGGTCATGACATTGGCAGCGTTGATGAAGAACGGTGCATTGTTGTAGGACGCATCCTGCATCACGTTGGAATCAAGGAGCATCATGGAACCGAGCACCATGATATTGCTCTGATGCTTGACATTGTCGATCATCTCCGCACGGGTGGTCATTGCCATGACGGTCTGTGCGCCGGCGGGGGTGGTGTCGGCATTCTCGGTCTTCTGTCCCATCTCGTTGAGGTAGACCGTCTCGGAGGTGGAAAGCAGGCTGCTGGTGATACCGCCGGTCTGGGACTCCCAGAGGAGATTGATCGGACGGCACAGCGGTGCAGCGATCGGCAGGCTCGTATTTGCCATACCTGCGGCATAGTCCTCGTTGGCAATGGTTGCCAGCGGCACGGAAGCATTACCCATCGTGAGCGTTACCTGCTGTGCTGCCTTGGCATCGCCTTCGAGGGCAAGCTGCTTGGTCACCTCGATGCCCCATGTGCTGAGCAGCTCATCGAGCTTCGGGGTATCGCCCTGTGTGAAGTCTGCAATATAAACAAGATTGCGGTTGTACTCGCCGTCATTGTAGAGGAATGCCGAGATCGCATCCACGGCAGTAGCCGTCAGATCATTGACCGGTGCCGGGAGCACGAGCATATCGTACACAGCCGGATCGAGCTCATCCTTGTACAGATCGATGCCCTGCACATCATAGCCATTCTTGGCAAGCGTACTGCCGAGCATGGTCACAGCGTACACATGATAGCTCTGGTTAAAGATCGGCTGGTCGTTTGCGGTCTGGATGATGCCGACCTTGACAGGGTCTGCATCGGTGACATACATCAGCGCTGCGGTCAGATTCTGCTCACCGGCAAAGCCTGTGATGGCATCCTCCAGGCTGCCCTGTCCGTAGTAATATGCGGCATATTTCTGCTGGTCATAGCTGAACAGTCCGCCCACGTTGACAACACGCAGCTTGGAGCTGTCGGCTGCATCGGAAACGATGATATCGCCCTCCTTGAGGGTGCCGGAATAGTTCTGCTGGTAGGCGTTGACCACATCCGGGTTGGTGGCGGGATCCACGTAGCTCAGATGAATTTTGTCGGAATACTGCGCATAGCGGTCAAGCAGCTCGGAGACCATCTTCATATTGATGCCGCTGGTCTGGAAATTGCTCTCGGACATCAGCACGGTGAAGTTGACATCCTGTTCGAGACCCTTGAGGTAATTGGCGCTCTCCTCGGAGATCTCGTACATACCGGTATCGGTCAGGTCAAGCTTGAGGGGATACTTCTCCATCAGGCGGCTGACCAGGACATTGACGCAGATGAGGACTGCGGTGACGATGCAGGTGATCGCTGTTGCGATACCGCCGTATTTGAGCTTCTTGCGGGTGGCAAGGCTCATGCGCTTTTTCTTCGGAGATGCCGGAGCCTCCGGCTTTGCAGCTTCCTTGGTCTCTGCGGCATTCTCAGCCGCAGGAGTCTGCTGTTCTTTTTCATTCTCTGCCATCAGTCCCACCTCCTTAGCTCCAGCGGCGCTTCTCGAACACTCTCACTGTAAAGAAATTGAACAGTACAGCCGCACTGATGAAGAACAGCACGCTGGAGAGGTTGAAGATGCCGCAGGTAAATTCGTAATATCTGGTATAGAAGCTCAGATCATAGAGCAGGCTCTGGATCCAGCTTACGCTGACACGGGCTGCCAGTGTGTCCACCAGGAAGAACATCAGCAGTACGACCATGCTTGCCACAGCCGCTGCGATCTGGTTCTCGGTCAGGGACGAAATGAACAGTCCCACCGCAATGAACGCTGCACCGACCAGCACGATGGCAAGGTAGTTGGACAGCAGCGTCATCCATGCAACCGTCCCGAACAGGCTCAGGATCACGCCGAACAGGAACACTACAGATGTAGCGATCAGGAAAATGGTCAGCGCTGCAAAGTACTTGCCCAGCACGATGCCGGTCAGAGAGACCGGTGCAGTGAGCAGCCCCTGATCGGTACGCTGCTTCTTTTCCTCGCTGAACAGGCGCATGGTCAGAATCGGGATCAGGAAGATCGAGATCACGAACATGGTCGAGAATACGCTCACCAGACTTGTGGAGCCGGCGGCAAGATTGTCCATTGTAAAGAAGAAGCCCGTAATGAGGCTGAATACTGCCAGGAATACATATGCGATACTGGAGGTGAAAAACGCCCCCATCTCTCTGCGGTAGATCGCACCCATTACTGCTCGCCTCCCTTCCCGGTGAGGTCGATGTGCTCACCCATTGTGATTTTCAGGAAGATGTCCTCCAGGGTCATTTCCATTGTTTTGAGCATGAGGATGTTCCAGTCATTCTCACGGCAGATGCGGTTGATATCCCGGCGGATATCCTGACCGGGCTGCGCCTCCATCTCATACTCCCAGATGCCTGCCTCACGCTCCATATCGGCACGGACATACTTGATGCCCTCGATGCTGCGGATGGCTTGCAGGATCGCTGCCTTCTCGCCCTCGATGCGTGCCACGATGCGGTGATCGGTGGTGACCTGTTCAGAGAGGTTGGCAGCGGTGTCATTTGCCGCAACCACGCCCTTGTTAATGATGACAACACGGTCACAGACTGCCTGGATCTCAGACAGGATATGCGAGGAGAGGATGACCGTATGATTCTTGCCAAGGCGCTTGATGAGTGTTCTGATCTCGACCATCTGCTTGGGGTCAAGTCCGACGGTCGGCTCATCGAGGATCAGCACCGGCGGATTGCCGATGAGTGCCTGTGCCAGACCCACACGCTGCTTGTAGCCCTTGGACAGGTTGCGGATCAGACGATCCTCCACGTCCTTGATCTTGCAAAGTGTCAGGACGTCCTTCATGTGAGAACGTCTGGGCAGCTTGCATTTCTTCAGGTCATAGACGAAATTGAGATATGCCTTGACCGTCATATCCGGATACAGCGGCGGAATCTCCGGCAGATAGCCGATGCATTTCTTAGCACCGATGGGATCCTCCAGGATGTCCACGCCATTGATGAGTGCCTGACCGGAAGTTGAGGAGATATAGCCGGTCAGCATATTCATGGTTGTTGATTTGCCGGCGCCATTCGGTCCCAGGAAGCCCAGGATCTCACCGTCCTCCACAGTGAAGCTGATGTCATTGACGGCTTTCTTGTCGCCGTAATGCTTGGTCAGATTTCTGACTTCGATCATGAGGAAAAACTCCCTCCTTATTATTTGCTTTTGCCGGAGCGCAGACCCCGGCAAAGTATAGTATAGAACCCTTATGTGTTAAATTCATGATAATTCTTTGAAAGCTGTCTGCGGATGATGAGATCCTTGTCCATCTGCTCCACAAGTGCTTCCAGATTGTCAAACCGCTGCTCATCCCGGAGCCGTTTGGTCAGGATGACGCTGATATGCTTGCCGTACAGGTCGCCGGCGAAGTCTATGATATGGGTCTCCGCAAGGGGAATGCCCTCGTCGGTGACAGTCGGCTTGATGCCGATATTGGTCACGGACGGGTACCAGCCCTCCGGGGTGCAGGTCTCGGACGCATAGACGCCGAATTTCGGGACGATCTGTCCGGGAACAAAGTTCTGGTTGATCGTTGCAAAGCCGATCGTTCTGCCCAGGCGCTTGCCATGCACCACCTCGCCGTGCAGCATATAGGGTGAGCCCAGCAGGAGATTGGCAGCCTTCAGCTCGCCGTTTTGCAGCAAAGTGCGGATGGTACTGGAGGAGATCACCTTGCCGCCGGAACGGACTTCATCCACGATCTCGACCGCAAAGCCGTACATTTTGCCCAAATCCACAAGGTCCTTCGCATCCCAGCGGGCGCCCTTGCCGAACCGGAAATCCTGTCCGCAGGCGACAAACGCCGCATTCATATGCTCATGCAGGATCTTGCGTGCGAAATCGTCACCGGACAAGCCGCTGACCAGTTCAAAGGGCGGTGCAAAGATCTGCTCCATGCCGCATTCGCTCTCCATGATCCACGTTTTGAGGTCAGTCGGGTAGATGAACCCTGCTGCCCCCTTGACAGCCGCCATTTCGGAATGAAATGTAAAAGCTGCCGGCATCAGACCCTGTTTCTTCTGCCGCAGTGCCGCCTGTAAAACAGCACGGTGCCCCTGGTGTACGCCATCGAACAAACCCAGTGCCACAGCGGTTTTCTTTTGATTGCTCATGTATTCACCTCTTGGTTGACCGGCTCACAGAGATTGCGTTCAATGCGCAGGACGCCCTGCTCCCGGTCGGTCACAGCAGTACCGAGAAATCCGAAGGGTTTCCCGTAAACAGCATAGCGCTCTGCCTGTGTGATCTGCCCTTTGAGGTAGGAAAGTCCGAGCTTGACGCCGTTGCGGTAGAGTGCCGTCTGCTTTTCGCTCAGCCGGATCTGCGGCAGCGATGCAAAGACCTCCCCGATGGGAATCAGGACTTCACCGACACGGTCTTCCTCCGCAAGGGTCTGTACCGTTTCGAGCGTCACGCAGCGGTCGATCGCAAAGCCATTGGACACGGTTCTGCGCAGATGCGTCATCACAGCGCCGCAGCCGAGCGTCTGTCCCAGATCATGCAAAATCGTGCGGACATAGGTGCCGCTGCCGCAGGTGATATCGAGGACACCCTCACCGGTCACGGGGTCAAAGGCGGTGAGCTTTAACGCATCGATGCGGACACGCCGTGCCTGCCTCTCAACGGTCTTGCCCTGACGGGCAAGCTCATAGAGCTTTTTGCCGTCCACCTTGACGGCAGAATACATGGGCGGAATCTGCTCGATCTCTCCGGTCATGCCGGCAAGCAGCTCCCGGATCTGCGCTTCTGTCACGCCTGCAAAGTCGTGCGTTTCGAGGATCTCTCCGGTATTGTCCTGCGTATCACTCGTCAGTCCCAGCCGGAAGCCGGCGCTGTACGCCTTGGTATCATCGGGCAGAATGCCGCAAGCCTTGGTCGCATAGCCGACAAACACCGGCAGAACGCCGGTCGCCATCGGATCGAGCGTGCCGGCGTGACCCAGGCGCTTCATATGCAGAATGCCCCGGAGCTTGCCGATCACGTCAAAGGATGTCCAGCCTGCCGGTTTGTCGATCAGTAAAATACCGTTCATAGTGCCTTCTCCACAATAGCGAGCAGACGCTCCCGGATCTCGTCACGGGTGCCTTCGAGCTGACAGCCGGCTGCCTTGATATGACCGCCGCCGCCGAACTGCTGACAGATTGCCGAAACATTCACATCCCGTGCCGAACGCATCGAGATCTTGTAAACGCCCGGTTCCCGTTCACGCACCGTGATGCCGACCTCCACGCCCTCCGGCTGCAAGCCAAGGGACGTCAGACCTTCCATATCCTTCTCGTCCACGCCGTTGGAACGGCACACATCCAGTGTTGCCCAGACGATGGTGACTCTGTTACCCAGGTGATACTCCATATTCTGGAGCATGATCATCTCCGCCCGGATCCTCGACGGGCTCTTGACATCAAACATCTCCCGGTTAATGAGATCGTACCGGATGTCCGGGAATTCACGCATCAGCTCTGCGGCAAAGATATGCGTATTGGGTGTGGTATTGCTGAATTTGAAGCAGCCGGTGTCGGTCGCCATGCCGGTATACAGACACATGGCGATCTGCCGGGTAAAGGTCACACCCATCGCACGATAGACCTTATACAGCACCTCGCACGCCGCCGCCGAATCGCCTTCCAGGAGCAGGCGGTCAGCATATTCGAGGTTGGAGATGTGATGGTCGATGCAGAGGTTGACTCTGCCGTGATAAAGCGGTTCCAGGTCGCCAAAGAGCTTTTCATCCGCCACATCGACCGAAATGATGCACTGCGGCGGAAAATCCTCCTCCTCCTCGTCCGGCAGCAAAAAGCCGAATCGGGGCGGAATGGGGTCTGCGCACAGCACACGGGAACGGATCCCAAGCTGCCGCAAAACTGCCTGGAGCGAATACCCCGAACCAATGCAGTCTCCGTCCGGAGAACGGTGGATCAGAATATAGACATCCCTGCAATTCTGGAGATATGCTGCTGCCTGTGCAACATCAATTCGCTTCATCTGCATCCTCCGTATCCTCTGCAAATGTCATATTCCCAAGCTTTCTGGTGACCTCAGCGCCACGGGCGATGGAGTCGTCCGCAATGAAATGCAGCTCCGGGCTTTTGCGCATTTTGAGTCTGGAGAACAGCTCCCGGCGGATAAAACCTGCTGCACTTTTCAGCCCCTTGACGGATGCAACGGTATCATCCCAGCCACGCAGGCTGGACACGAATACCTTGCAATGCGAACCGTCGCCTGCCAGCTCTACACGAACGACGGAGATCAGATCGCTCACACGGGGATCCTTGACCCTGCGGATAATATCCGTCAGTTCTCTGTGGATGTCCTCCGACATCCGGTCGTTCTTAAAGCTCGGCATCCGCAGTCCCCTTTCCGTCACCTGTCATGGTATACAGCTCGCTGCCATCAAAGAAGGTCTCAGCGGTGATCGCAGAATCAAGCTGATGGGTGCTTTCATCATAGTTGATGAGTTCCTCAGCCGGAACCGGTGTCTCAACGTCAGCAAGTTCGTCCTGCTCATCCGGAACAGGTGCCTCTACAGCAGAGCACTGTCCCAGCAGGATACGCTTGACAGATTCAAAGAAGAAAATGTCTACGGGACCGAATTCTTCCCATGCCAGGGCTTCATCGCAGTACTGGAGCATATCCCTGGTGCTCATACGTTTGTATTCCATGTGATTCATTCCTTTCAAGATTATTTCATTCACGGTCTATACCGGCGAAATGCCGGTGCAGGAGAGAGGGGGAGTGTCGCTTATTCCGGCTGATACTCCTCCATGATATACGCTTCAAAGATATCGCCGGACTTGATGTCTGCGAACTTCTCCAGGGAGATACCGCACTCGTAGCCGGAAGCCACTTCCTTCACGGCGTCCTTGAATCTCTGGAGACCTGCGATATGGTCGTCTGCCACGATGATACCGTCACGAACGACACGGATCTGGCTCTTGTTAGTGAGCTTGCCCTCCAGGACATAGGAGCCTGCAACAGTGCCGACGCTGGAGATCTTGTAGATCTCACGAACCTCTGCCTTACCGAGGATGACCTCACGGAACTTCGGTGCAAGCATACCCTTCATTGCAGTGCTGATCTCCTCGATCGCATCGTAAATGATTCTGTACAGGCGGATATCTACGCCGTCACGGGCAGCGCTCTCAGCAGCGCCGTTATCCGGGCGGACATTAAAGCCGACAATGATCGCATTGGATGCATTTGCCAGCATCACGTCGCTCTCCTTAACAGAGCCAACTGCGGAGTGGATGACACGGACACGCACCTCGTCATTGGACAGCTTCTCCAGCGATGCCTTGACCGCCTCAGCAGAGCCCTGTACGTCAGCCTTGACGATGATCGGAAGCTCCTTGGTCTCGCCCTGCTCGATCTGGCTGAACAGATTATCGAGGGTAAGCTTGGTGGAAGTGCTCTGGAAGAATGCTTCCTTCTGCTCGTGCTTTCTCTGCTCCACGAGCGTTCTTGCCAGACGCTCATCCTCAACCGCATCGAAGATATCGCCTGCGCTCGGCACCTCGTCCAGACCTGTGATCTCAACCGGAACGGAGGGGCCTGCTTCCTTGACGGGCTTGCCCTTGTAGTTGGTCATGACACGTACCTTACCAACGGTCGTACCTGCAATGATGATGTCGCCGGTATGGAGGGTACCCTTCTGTACGAGGAGGGTAGCGATCGGGCCTCTGCCCTTGTCGAGTCTTGCCTCGATGACAGTACCCTTGGCAAGTCTGTCGGGATTGGCGGTCAGCTCCTTGACCTCGGCAACGAGTAAAACGTTTTCGAGGAGTTCGTCAATACCCTGACCGGTCTTGGCAGAAACGGGGATGCAGATGGTATCGCCGCCCCACTCCTCGCAGACCAGACCGTATTCGGTGAGCTGCTGGAGGACTCTGTCGGGGTTAGCGGCTTCCTTATCCATCTTATTGATGGCAACGATCACGGAAACGCCGGCAGCCTTCGCATGGTTGATGGACTCAACGGTCTGCGGCATGATACCGTCATCGGCAGCGACAACGAGGATCGCAATATCCGTGATATTCGCACCACGGGCACGCATCGAGGTAAATGCCTCATGACCGGGGGTGTCGAGGAAGGTGATGACCTGGTCATTGTGCTTGACCTGGTATGCACCGATGTGCTGTGTGATACCGCCTGCCTCGGATGCGGTGACATTGGCATGGCGGATGCGGTCGAGGATCGAGGTCTTGCCGTGGTCAACGTGACCCATAACGACAACGACCGGCGGACGGGGCTGCTGGTTCTCCTCGTCATGCTCCTCGGACTCGATCAGACGCTCCTCGATGGTCACAACGACTTCCTTCTCAACCTTTGCGCCCAGCTCCTCAGCCACGAGCGATGCGGTATCGAAATCGATCTCCTCATTGATGGAAGCCATCACGCCCAGACCCATGAGCTTGCCAATGACCTTGGAGGCAGTGACCTTCAGGCGGGTAGCGAGCTCGGAAACGGTGATGTTATCCGGGATCTTGACCTTGAGCTGCTGCTTTCTGGCACGCTCCAGCTCCATGCGGGACAGGCGCTGTGCCTCAGTCTCCTGCTTGCGGCTGCCCTGCTTGCCCTTGGAACGCTGTGCAGACTTCTGGTTGATCTTCTGCTTCTTTGTGGACGCATTGTCACGGCGCTTGTCGTGACCTGCGATCTGCTCATAGCGCTCATTGTACTTATCAAGATCGACATAGCTGCCACGGGTATCAACGGTTCTGCGCTGCTCCGGCACCTCGGTCTTGCCCTCACCGATCACGCCTCCCAGGCGGGTCTTTTCGCCGTGTACCTGGGGCTGCTTTGCCTTCTTCTTTTCTTCCTTGCGCTGCTTGTTGGACTTGACCTCACGCTTGGGTTCTTCGGTCTTGGGTGCCTCTGCCTTGGGCGCTTTGGTCTTAGGTGCCTCTGTCTTGGGTGCTTCTGTCTTAGGTGCTTCTGCCACGGGGGCTTCCTCCTTCACGGGTGCAGGAGTCTCTGCCTTGGGAGTCTCCGGCTTTGCAGGTGCTTCTGCCGGCTTTGTCTCAGACTTGGGAGCTTCGGACTTCTTTTCCTCAGCCTTCTTCTCCGCAGGCTTCTTAGCGGACTTCTTGGGAGCCTTTTCTGCCGGCTGCTCCACACGGGCGGTGCGGGGCTCATTGCGCATTGCAAAATATGCATCAAAGCTGTCCACTGCACGCTCCTGGCTGTAATGTTCAAGGACGAGGTTGTACTCCTCCTCCGTCATGGAGGAGCTGGTGGTCTTCTTACCCTCAGTCTTCTCCTCTAAAAATGCAACAAGCTCTTTTGCGGAGAGCTTCAAATCCTTGGCTGCCTCCGAGATCTTGATCTTCTTTGCCATAGGCAATTCAAACCTCCTGTTCAGACTGCTTTGCAGCACCTGTCTGCGCCTCACTGCAAAGCTGTGAGATCCTGTCAGAAAAGCCGGCATCGAGAATCGCAGCAACGGCTGCCTTCCTGCCGATCGCACCGCCGAGGTCTTCCATCGTCAGCGGCAGACTGCAAACAGGGACATTTGCTTTCTGACAGTAAAACTGTACTTCTTTCATGGTCTTGGGAGAGATGTCGGACGTTGTGACGACGCTGCGTACACGTCCGGTGGAAAGGGCTTCCTTCATGAGTGCAAAGCCGATCTCCATCTTCCCTGCCTTGCGGCAGATACTAAGAATCCCTCTGAGCTTCTGCGAGAGCATCTGCCATCACCTCATATACCTCCGGAGCGACCTTGCAGGAGAAGCTTTTCTCCAGCCGGCGCTGTTTCTGCGCCAGACGCAGGCATTCTGCCGATTTGCAGATATACGCCCCACGTCCTGCAAGCTTTCCGGTAAAATCAAGTGCGATCTCCCCCTCCTTCGGCTTCACCACACGGATGAGGTCACGCTTGGGGAACATTTCGCCGCATCCGATGCACTGACGCATCGGGATCTTTTTGGTCTTCATGCGTTACTCCGCATCTGCGGCTGCATCCTCTGCCGGAGCAGCTTCCTCGGCGGCAGTCTCCTCAACAGCCGTTTCCTCTGCTGCAAAGAGCTCCTCCTCCTCGTCGATGGCATCGGAGAAGGTCTCCTGCTTCGGGAGGGGTGCCGGGATCTCGAACTGCTCCTGATCGGACTTGATGTCGATCTTGCAGCCGGTGAGCTTGGCAGCGAGCTTTGCATTCTGACCCTTGTTGCCGATTGCCAGGGAGAGCTGGTCATGCGGTACAACAGCAATGGCAGAAATGCGGGGGCTGTTGTCATTCTCATAGGAATCATGCTCCTCCTCGGTCACGTAAACACGCAGCACCTTAGCCGGAGCAAGCGCACGGGAGATGAACTCTGCCGGATCCTCGCTGTAGGGGATGATATCGATTTTCTCGCCGTTGAGCTCCTTGACGATCGCAGAGATACGGGAACGCTTGGGACCGATGCAGGCGCCGATGGCATCGACATTCGGGTCCAGGGACTGCACAGCGATCTTGGAACGGGAGCCAGCCTCACGGGAGATGGACTTGACAACGACCGTGCCGTCATAGATCTCCGGCACCTCCAGCTCAAACAGGCGCTTGACGAGGTCACGATGCACACGGGAGAGCTTGATGATCGGCTTCTTGGAACGGTTTGCAATGTCGGTGACATAGACCTTGATGGTCATGCCTTCCTTGAGAACTTCGCCGGGGATCTGCTCCTGACGCAGGAGATACAGCTCAGTCTTGTCATACATCAGGGTCGCAGCGCCTCTGCCGGGCTCGACCTGGGTGATGGTCGCAGTGATGATATCCTTGACCTTCGGCTCAAACTTTTCGAGGATGCGGTCACGGTTGATATCACGCAGATCGCCCTTGATGGACTGCTTGGCGGACTGAGCGGAAGCTCTGCCGAACTTGGAAATGTCGAGCTTTCTCTCCAGGGTGCCGCCTACGTAAGCATTGGGGTCGATGGTACGTGCAACGTCGATATTGACCTCGCTGTCGTTGTACGGCTCGTCATCCACGATCTCCTGCAGGAGCACAACGTCAAAGATCTTCTTCTCCGGGTCGATGTCCACACGGATGCACTCCTTGCAATCCGGATACATCCGCTGTGCAGCCTTCTGCATTGCGGTCTTGACCTTCTCGATCACAACAGCCGCATCCACACTGTTCTCCGTACCGAGATCAGCGAGTGCTTCAAAGAAATTGTTATCCATGAAAATAATACGCCTCCATTATCATTTTATTCGATGGTTCAGTTATTCTACGGAATCAAAGTCGAAGTAGAGCTTGACAAACGCCAGTGTCGCAAAGGGAAGTGTCTTAGCCTCCCCCTCGACCTCGACCGTGACCGATTCCTTATCCCAAGCCGTCAGGATGCCGACCACCTCACGGGAGCCGTCCTCCAGCGGACGAATGGATTTCACACGCACCTCGCTGCCCAGACAGGCATCGAAATGGCTCTCCCGGACAAGATCCGCCTCCAGCCCAGCGGAGCTGACCTCCAGGATATAGCTCTGTGCGATGGGGTCAGCCTCGTCGAGCAGATCGCTCACAGGGGTCGTGACCTTTTCGCAGTCGGCGATACCGATGGTGTCCGTTTCGCTGTCGATGAAGATGCGCAGGTACCAGTTGGCGCCCTCCTTTTCGTAGCGCACGTCCCAGACCAGATACCCAAGCTCTGTGACCACAGGGGCAATGAGATCATAGATCCGGCGTTCCGTGCTGCCAAAACCTTTCAGCTTCATGCTGCCGTCCTTTCCCGGCAAACCTTGCCGTATCGTATTGCAACAGAAAGGGTCGAACCTTTGCTGTCCGACCCTACTCTATCTTATGATACATCTATTATACCATGCTTTCCCAGAAAAATCAAGTGTGTTTTCAAATAATTTTGGGGATTCAAAACGGGTTCTTTTGTGCAGATTGCAAGCGAATACGGGATTATCAGTAATCCACCTGCTGTGTAATGAGAATCTCCAGCCGTTCGAGCATTCTGCCTTTGCCGATCATATCCAGTCTGCGAAATCCTGAGATCAGCTTAGTTTCGTCCTGATTCAGCGATGATTGCGTCAGACCACGCTTGTCATTTGTCAGTCCTGCTATATAGTCCAGCGAAACATAATAGATTTTCGCTATATTGATTGCAATATTCAGCGGCACCTCACTCTCACCGCACTCATACCGGCGATACTGCGTCAGATGAAGATACAGCTTGTCCGCTACTTCCTTTTGTGTCATATCCGCATCTTCTCTCAAATCACGAATTCTTTGATAATTCGTCATAACGCACACCCCTTACAGCATTTGCTATTACTATTTTACCAAAAAGCACAAATATGTGTTGACAATGTTTCTACAGCGTGTTATAATTGGTTTATAAGACACGATATTGTGTTATTCAAAGAGATCGTTTACAAGATTTCAAATCAAAAGGAGGATGAATCATGAAATCAAAAGCAGCAATAGCAGTCCTGTTTGCAGCAGCTCTGCTTACAACAGGGTGCAGCTCCAGTAAGCAAAGCTCATTAAGCATCGGAAGTGTTATTAAAACAGAAAAGGAACTCTCCACGCTCACCTATGAATACACAGATTTTGGTGTTTATCAGGTCGAAGCTAAAACTGTAGATATTCCCCTTATCGGTACAGCCAACATTCCGTTGACAGATGATGAGGTGTTCTTTACTTACGGCGGTGCGATCAAGGTCGGTTTCAAGCTTGACGATATAGAACCTGAAGTCGATGAAGCCACTAAAACGATCACTATCACAGTACCGGAACCAACGATCCTGAGCCACACCCCGAATCATGATGTAGAAAAGATTTACATTCCCAAAGAGCGTGTCCTCGGCACTTCCTCAGAGGAACGTTTCAATAGCATTGATGATTCCCGTGCAGAGCTGCGCAAAGAAAAAGAAAAACTGGTGATCGAGGACGAATCCGTGCGAGAGAAAGCGATTGAAGAATATAAGCAAATGTGCAATAGCTGGCTCCTCGCCGCTGACCCTCTGACCAGCGAATATACGATTCGTTTTGTGGAAGGTAAAGCCTCCAAGGAAGAAGCATCAACAGAAACTGAATAACCTCCCCAAGCGCTGACCCACCCCGTCAGCGCTTTTCTTCTCTCCCCTCTTGCAAATCCTCCCCAAATATGCTATACTATACATAACAAACCCAAAGGAGTGATCGTTTTACATGAATACTGTAAACACCGGCATTTTCTCCCCTGCCGACATCCTGCTCCCGGATCCGGAACGGGTGGATTATGCGAAATGGAGCGTCATCGCCTGCGACCAGTTCACCAGTGACCCGGCTTACTGGGAACAGACGGCACAGACCGTTGGAGATGCGCCCTCCACGCTTTCCCTGACCCTCCCGGAGATCTACCTCGGCAAGCCCGACACCGCAGAGCGCATCCACAAGATCCATGACACCATGCAGCAGTATCTTGCGGATGATCTGTTCCAGACCTACGAGAACGCCCTCATCTACACCGAACGAATCCAGTCCGACGGCGTTCTCCGTGCCGGCATCATCGGCAAGATCGATCTGACACAGTACGACTACAGCGCCGGCAGCCATTCCCCTGTCCGTGCGACCGAAGCCACCGTCCTTGAACGCATTCCCCCTCGCAAGCAGGTGCGTCAGGAAGCCCCCCTCGAACTTCCCCACATCATGCTCCTGATCGACGACCCCAAGGATTCCGCCATCGGCACTGTCACCCGGAACAAGGCAAAGCTCCGCAAGCTCTACGACACCCCCCTCATGAACGGCGGCGGCAGCATCACCGGCTACCTCCTCGACGGGGAAATGCAGCAGGCTTTCCTCTCGCAGCTCGAAGCCGTTGCACAGGCAAGCAGCCCGCTGTCCTTTGCTGTCGGTGACGGCAACCACTCCCTTGCCACCGCAAAGGCTTGCTATGTGGACGGACAGAATGCCGATTCTCCGGCAAGATATGCCCTCGTGGAGCTCGTCAACCTCCACAGTCCTGCATTGCAGTTCGAGGCGATCCACCGCATCGTGACCAAGGTCGATGCCGCTGACCTGATCCGCACCCTCGAAACCGAGCTTGCCCTGAGCGAGTCCCCCTCCGAACAGCCTTTGACCATTCTCCAGGGCGGCGTCACACGCTCGCTCTACATCCACAAGCCGACTTCAAGACTGGCTGTCGGTTCCCTCCAGAATGCCCTCGATGCCTACCTTGCATCCCACCCCGGCGAGATCGACTACATCCACGGCACCCAGACCGTGGAACGCCTGAGCGCTGCGTCCGATGCCGTGGGATTCCTCCTGCCGGATATGGACAAACGTGACCTGTTCCCCAGCGTCGAAAAGGACGGCTCCCTCCCCCGCAAGACCTTCTCCCTTGGTCATGCAGAGGATAAGCGGTACTATATAGAGGCAAGAAAGATCCGGTAATATGGGCAGACGTCTGCCCTTTCCAATGTCAACAACTTAGGCTTTTTTGTCGGCTTGCGCCGACTTAGGAGGGGCTCCTCGCCCCTCCTAAACCTCCCTCGGCAGGACTATGCAGCCCTGCACCCGCAG
>CACXGK010000098.1 GCA_902767115.1 uncultured Ruminococcus sp. | reverse complement strand
GATGTATATCATTACGAGGAAAGTCATAGAGAAAAAAGCGGTCTTTACCAATGCATGAGTCTATTGATCATTGCTTTAATGGATCTTGGATTGATTGAATTATTACCGTAAGATCTCTATCACCTCGGCGATAGGAACCCACTAGGAGTCCTACGGTAAAATGTCAATAGGCAAAAAGTAGAAAAACAAGTGAGAAAACAGTATAATCTGCCTAAAAGAAGACAAAAATGGTATCTCCTACTAAAGCCCGCGCCGAAAAAATTTTTTCGACGGGCTGGAGGTGCCGGATCAATACTCCTCCGGCGGGATATACAGGCGGTTAGTCTTCAGCAATGTATAAGACCAAAGTCCATACTTGTCAGATTGAAACAGTCACAAAGTGACATCATTTCGCTATAATAATGCAAAAGCTCTCGTGCAGTTCGCTGCTGCACGGGAGCTTTTGATTCGCCTATAGCCTACTATGTCGATATGTGAATTATGAAATATAAACATTTTACAATTCTCTGCTGCCAAGAAAACAGGTGGACATAACTCTTTGACGTGTTCCTTATTCCTCAATTGTTTTCCAGTCAGAAAGCATACGCTTTTCGGTGTCGAATGATACACCGATCTTATATACCTTTCTGCTCTATGTTCTATTATACAACAAATGGGGTGATATTTCAAGAGGTGTAAGCAAGTTCTTAGCTGTGGATAGCGAAAGGATTCCATCAGGCTCACCGCGTTGTGAGCCTGATGGTTTGTTATGGGCGGACGTGGGATATTTGTTTCTTACAATTCTCTCCCACCCATAAATCAGCACTTCACTGCGGTATCGTCGAAACGAACTGCACTGCGGCATTTTGGTTCTGTTGTATCATGTGTCCTAATAGAGCAGATAGCGACTGTTGTCGATTGAAGGATACTAATTTTGTATGCAGGTCGCTGCGATTCGCTAATAGCAGCGCTTTTTGTGTTTCAAGTCGCTGTTTGTAATCCGCTTTGAGGCTTTCCTGCGCGGAGCGTAATTGCTCCTTCTCCTCCGGCGCGGCAGCTTGCATCAACATATCCATTTTATTTACATCATGATGAAGTCTCGCACGATCTACGAGATACAGGGCTGAATGCCATGTCCAACGGTTGTATTGATCCAGAATGCTCATAAAGGATTGTGCATAAATTTCAGACGAGAATGTGCGAAAGACACACCTCCGGACAGATGGCGTGATCGGCAGCATTGTGTCTGCCAGAAATGCATGAAAGGCATCATCGTATTCCTCCTGCAATTCCTCGATCCTCGTTACCCGTCGCCTGATCTCGCGATACTCCAAAGCAGGAACGTTCGATCTTTCGCTTTTGACAAGCCGCGCTTTTTCACGGTCGAGTCGATATCCGATCTTTGCGATCTGAAACTGTCGATTTTTGTCGAGCGCTGGATTTAAAAAAATTTCGGATGGACTGGTTTCGATCAACTGTATCATGACACTGACGACGGATTCAAAATACACAAAACGAACTTCGTCCTGACGGCTGTTTCCAAATGTTTTACTAGAAAGCCTGTGTTTTACCATATGGCTGTTCCTCCTTGTTTCTGTAGATCCATCCCCTCCGCAGAGCAGCATACTCTGCGGAGGACGAATCTTTCTATGGGGTTGGTGATGGATGTATGGCGGATGCACTAATCTTCCGCATCGTCATGCTCAAATGCGGTGAGCAGTCCGTTTGGCATCAGATCGACGGCATGTCTTGCTTCGAGGATCACGCTCGTGTATTCGGAGCTGTTTACACCGCGGTAGGCGGCATTGTTCTTCCGGATGATCGCGTACTTGACGGTTACAAACACCAACTGGAAGAAATTGCTGTCCGGTCCCTCTGCCAGATCACGGATCTCCTCGATCATGTCCGCGGTCAGATGCCAGTTTTGCTGATCTTCTTTTCGCTTCCAGGAATCCTCCACAAGGCAGTCGAGGATGCTTTTGCGAAACGCACGCTCATGCGTAACCTTGTGCAGGTGACAAAAAGTCCGATCTGTAGTAGCATAGTAGCAAGGAGTCCGGGAAGTATTCCGGCTCTGGACGCTTATCAATTGCTTCTGCAGAGCACCTCAGTATTGATGAGCGACAATTGAATACAGTGCAAAAACGACGGCTGAGGTCGATTGCCAGATCGGAACACAGGATCACTGTGTCTACTGCAATCGAAACGCCGTCGTTTTGTTCCTTTCTGGCAGTCCGTCAGGCAATTGCCGGAAAGGAACATTATGAAACAAAAGCCCGAAAATGAAAAGAAATTCTACATCTACCAGCAGCGGGACAAGCGCTATGTAGAGGTGGAAGAGCGTGTATTCCGGGAGTTTTACCGATACACGAAGTGCGAACGCTACACGCTGCAAAAAGAGGGCAAATGTGCTTGTCCGCAGAGCTACCTTCTTCGCTGTGACTGCGACTGTGACATTTGCCCGTATCAGATGAAATCGTCCTGCGTGTTTACAAAAGAGGACGAGGTCACGCCGATACCGGAGTGGAACATCCCGGACAGCGATCTCATAGCGGATGCGCTGAACTACCGCAGACTCCGGGAACTCGTGGATATGGTAGCAGAAATCTACCCGGAGGGCAGACGGATCATCCTGCTGCGCTATCATGGATTGACTGACAGCGAGATTGAAAAGATCCTTGGTGTCGGCAGACGCACATTTCAGTATCGCCTGAAAAGAACGCTCCAGAAGCTTGGGATTCATGTGGAGGATTTCCGGTAGTGGAATTTCTCATCATCGGAGGGACGCATGGTAAACGTCCGCTGGTATGGAGCAAATCATTTGTGAAAATATATGGAATATTTTACGTTATTCTGTTTCATACTAACATTGGAAGGAGTAAGAAAATGAATACACAGGAACTTGCATTAAAAAAAGCCACGCTGACCGCCTGGACGAACATCCTCTACAAGCAGGGTGTCATCGACTGTTCCAAGCGTTCCAGAATGATCGCTGCGATCGAAAAGCTGCGCGGAACCGCGGAACCCGTCAGCCAAAAGCAGAACAAGTCTGAAATGAAAGGAATCAAGGTCGTATGAAGCGCTTTGATCATTGGTATTAGGTCCATAAAATGCCACTGCCTTGCTGCGGTGGCATTTTATCGTTACAACATAGAGAATCATTACAGAATAGACTTGACAAACTGCCGTTGGTATGGTATCATAAGGATGTATCGGTCATCCGAGAAGAAAGCGAGGCGCATTATGGATATTTATAGTATGGCGAATAGGATGAAGATGGAGCGCAAGACCATCTTTGACCTGCCGATCCGCGTGACGTTCTACGCACGCGTTTCCACAACAAAGGAGGAGCAGGAAAACTCCATTGAGAACCAGATCAAGTTTTTCACTGACCTCATTCAAAACAATCCCAACTGGACTTATGTCAAGGGCTATGTAGACCGTGTGCGTGGTGAAGCAGCAGAGAATCGTACCAATTTCATGCGGATGATCGAGGATGGCAAGGATGGTGTCTTTGACCTCATCCTGACGAAAGAAGTCAGCCGTTTTGCCCGCAATACCATCGACAGCCTGACGTACACCCGTGATCTTCTGCGTGCCGGTGTCGGCGTTTTCTTTCAGAATGACAACATCTGTACCATCGACACGGACAGCGAGCTTCGCCTGACCATCATGTCGAGCATTGCAGCCGATGAGGTACGCAAGCTTTCCGAGCGTGTACGCTGGGGTCACAAGCGAGCCATTGAAAGCGGCAATGTCATGGGCAATAACCGCATTTTTGGCTATGACAAGCACGACTGCAAGCTTACCATCAATGAAGCGGAAGCCGAGATGGTGCGCATGATCTTCGAGCTGTACGCCACCGGGCAGTACAGTACACGCAAGATCGAGAATCTGCTCTGGGAGCAGGGCTACCGCGGCAGAAACGGCACGCGCATCCATCACAACACCATTTCCGGCATCCTCCAGAATCCCAAATACAAGGGTTGGTACTGTGGCAATAAGGTCAAGGTCATCGACTACCGCACCAAGGAGCAGCGATTCCTGCCGGAGAGCGAGTGGGTGATGTACAAGGACGAAACCGGCGAGGTCGTTCCTGCCATTGTCAGCGAGGAGATCTGGGACAAGTGCAATCAGGTGTTCAAGGAGCGCAGCCGTGCGATCAAATCCCGTGAACGTTCCTTCAAGGACAAGAGCGTGTTCACCGGAAAGATCTGGTGCAAAGCCCACGACAAGCCCTACTGGAGAACAAGCTACTCCAACAGCGTTTCGCAGGGAAAGCCGATCTATCAGTGGATCTGCTCGGAGAAAAAGCGGTTCGGAGCATCGACCTGTGCGTCCTTTTCAATCATGGAAGCAGATCTCTACAAGATGCTTGGCGAGCATTTCCAGATGATCGCCGGGAACATCGAGGAATATGTACGGGATTTCCTGAAGATCTACCGCGAGAGCGACCAGAGCGAAAACACCGAGCGTGTGCTCCTTGACTTGCGTTCCCGACTAGCCAAGGAGAAAGCCCGCCGCGAGAAGCTCCTCGATGCCTACACGGAGGATCTTATCACCAAGGAGGAGTTCCGCGAGCGAAACGCTGCATCCAATGTCCTGATCTCCCAGTTGGAGGAGGATATTTTCAACATCGAGAAGAAGGCAGAGGAGGATGTGGACTATGCCGGGGAGCTTGCGAAGATCGAGCAATATTTTACCACGATGTATGCACCAGACCATGAAATGACACCCACCGAGGTCGATGAAATGACCCGTGCGATCATTGACCGCATTGATGTTGTTCCCGTCAACGACACTACGATGAAGCTGGAGATTAAATTGAAAACAGGGCTATTTTCCGAAGGTTCTTATATCCGGAACGGCGAACGCTATGGTCGGCGTTCTGGCACCATGATATTGACCATCTGACCGCCGATAGAACCAGCCTCTCTTGCGGTAAGATCACCGTTGTAGCCGTTCTTGAGGTTTACACCGACCTCACTTGCGGACTCCATCTTGAAACGATCCATGGCTTCTCTGCCCTTCTGCGTAAATTCACCCTTCATGGTATTACTCCTTCCTGCGCCGCTTAAAGCGGCGAGTTGTTTTTAATTTCAGGCGGCTTTGTGCCGCAAAGATAGTATGAGCATTCCTATACGGAATATCATAGGTAAAATTTGTGAAACAAAATCTTCATCAATCATGTGACACTTGACAGATTTCTTTCGTCTATATCAATGAAGGGGGTATGCACATGACCGAAAATGAGCTACGCCGCCTGCTCCAAAGCGATCCGGCGAAGGGGGAAGAAGCACTGTTTTCGCAGTATCACAGCTATGTATACGCCATAGCGTTCCGGCAGCTTCACGGCATCGGTACGCAGGAGGATGTAGAGGAATGTGTGATTGACGTGTTTCTGGAAATACTTGACCGCATCGGGAATATCCAGGAAGGCAGTCTGAAATCCTACATCGGCACGACCGCCCGGAATCAGGCGATCAACCGGGTACGAAGCATCGCAGGACGGGCAAGGAAAACCGTTTCCATCGAGGAAACAGAAGCAAACGGCGAACCGCTTTGTTTACCGCAGGATGTGGAACAGGATGCTGAACAGCGTGAGCTGACACGCAGGGTGTATGAGAGCATCCTGCGTCTGGGGGAACCGGATGCATCCATTTTGATCCAGAAATTTTATTATGGAAGGAATGCCGTGGAGATCGCCCGGATCCTGCATATGAGACCGGGCACTGTCCGGAACCGCTGCGCCAGGGCTTTGAAGAAGCTCCAGACGGCGCTTGCAGATCTTGTGTGAGGAGGAAATGCTATGAATGAGAAAGAAATCCAGGAACTTTTGCAAAATGCCGATGAGGCGCTCACAGCGCAGATCGCTTCGCACACCCCGGCAGTGGACGACAGGACAAAAAAGCGGATGCTCCACGCAATTCAGCGCCGTCGGAGAGTCCGCCGACCGCATCCGACCCGTTGGGTCACGTATGCCGGCATGGCGGCGGCATTGCTGCTGGTGGTGGGGATGGGGGCGCATTTGTCCTCGCAGCTTCGGGCTTCCCGGACGCAGCCAGAGCCGCCGGATGTCATCCCTGCCATGACAGAGCCGGCAACGCAAACACAGACCGAGCCAGCCGCAACCGAAGCCTTTCCGAACGAGCCTGCACCGTGCGTGCTGACAAAGGAATGGCTCTTTGACCGTTGCATGACCACGGTATCCCGCCTGCACCGGGTCTCTGCCAATGTGGAGATCGCCTATCTGAAGGTGTTTTCGCAAAAGACAGCCGGTGAGCTCGTGATGGATTTTGACAACAGCCGGTATTACGGGCTTGTCACGAGCTTTGACCTGGAGTCTGGTCAGGTGGTGCAGACGGATGAGCGTTTTGTGTATCCGGATCACAGTGTGCGGTTCTGGCAGAATGAGGAATGGGATTACTTCCTGAATGATGGTACCCCTGCGCATCAGGTCTGGCATCGTCAGGGCGCCTATGAAAATGGCCCCGGTGAGCACGACCGATCCAACTGGACCTATGACCCCACAGGGCTTTTTCATGATTTTGCGGAGTTCTTCATGCCGCAGGATACTACGAGGGGCTTTCTGTCCAACCTATCGACGTGGGAGATCACCGGACGGGAGGACTATTTCGGACGTGACTGCGCCGTGATCGAGGGAACATCGCTGGATTACGGAAGGCGCTATTCTATCACGCACTTCACCATCCGGGTGGACATTGAGACCGGTGCATGGCTGTTCTTTGAAGGCTATGACGACACCGGAGCGTGCAACTGCTATATGCACACAAGTGATGTTGTATTCGATGATCCTGCAATGCAGGTGCCGGAGATCACGGAAGCGGAGGTGGATGAGCACATTGCGGACGGCTATGTGCTCAATGAGATTGATGTCAAGTTCCGCAATGCCTATCTCGCCGGACTTGCCGATGAAGCGGAAACCGTTCCCACCGAGCAGACTGACAGCTATGACGAGCCGTATATCCTTCCGGAGACCATGCCCGAACCCTTTTCACCCGGCACGGAGGTGGAGGAGCTGTTCTACCTCCCGACGGAGATTCGCTTTGAAGCCATTCCGCCGGAGCTCCAGGCGCTCGTACCGGATGTCGATCTTGCCGAGTGGCAGGCAGGCTATCCGGAGCTGTCGGAAAAGGCGGTGACCTCTGTCGGGGAGTATGCAAACAAGTACACGTTCATCCGGGATTTCGGCTTGTCCGAGGAGCAGGTACGAGCTGTCATGCAGCCGTATATCGCCGCATGGGACTATGATGTATCCCTGCGGCAGGACGAACTGGATGCCATCGTTTCCGGCAACCAATCGGCAATGCTGTACGATTTTGTAAACATCGAATGCATCATCGTTGGTGACCGGTTCTACACCCCGAAATGGGTCTACGAGCACAGCATCGAGGATTACCAGGCTGCCGGCATCACCCCCGAAATGATGCAAGCCAAACGTCCCTGGTATCAACATTACGACTTCACCCCGGAGGCACAGCAGGCATTTACGGCGAAGCTTGACCTTTATACCGCATCATAAACCAAAGGGCCCCCGGATGCGTTTAGTTCGATTCTAATATAGAATTTTTCCAAGAACAAATTTGAAAAGCCCATACAGCGAGCTATAAAACATCACTGGCAGATATCTCACATTATCGAGATATCTGCCTGTTTCACTATGTTAAGATCCGAATGAATGCCGCAACTGCTTTCCCGACACGACCTCCAAATGGGATCAATTTCAAAAGCTCTGCTATCCTTGCAGTTGGCAGGCGGTCGAGCACTGCCTGAACGGAAAGCCCCGAAAACGAGAATCTCACAGTGATCGGCTTGCCCGGAAACATGAACTGGTTTCGTTCCCGCAAATCGCCTTCATCAAAGCTGTGAGGGGCGTCAAGCTGGAATTTTACCCGGCTTGCTGACAGAGCAGTGATACGGTCAATACGAAAATGTTTTGCATGGTAAGTCTCGTCATCGGCTTCATAGGCGATCAAATAGAAATAATACTCACTGAACATCACAGCAGCATGCTTGATCCTGCGTCGGATCTCCGTTCGATCCATTTTGAAATAGGTGATTGTCAGAATATGTTTTTGCTCAATTGCCTGCACGATACTCCAAAGTCGGTCTATCACGGAATTGCAGTCTGATTGCACTTCGTGGTAGTGATAGACCTCTTTTCTGATAAGGTTTTCGAGGCTTTTTCTGTCCTCGGCAGTCGTGATTTTTTTCATCTTAGCGATCAGGGTCAGGATCTCTTCCTTGGAAAAGCACCTGCTCCCCAGCAAGACCTTAATTACGGCAAACAACTC
>CACXGK010000097.1 GCA_902767115.1 uncultured Ruminococcus sp. | reverse complement strand
TGTCGGCTTGCGCCGACTTAGGAGGGGCTACTCGCCCCTCCTAAACCACCCTCGGCAGGACTATGCAGCCCTGCACCCGCAGTTTTGGGCTTTATTAGACTTCACAAATGTTCAACTTGATTTTTTTGATCAAACTTTTTTTCTCTAAAAAAAGTTTGCAGGAGTCCAGAGGGCAGCGCCCTCTGGTGGGGTTCAGGGGCAAAGCCCATGATCGGGCGAAAGCCCGAAAAAATCCCCCACCGCCGTGACGGGCGGCGGAGGAATATCCGTCATTTCAATGGGTAATGCCGAACAGGCGCAAGGCGTTTTCCCGGCAGGTGTCGATGATCTCCTGTGCCGGGATGCCCTTGATCTCGGCGGCACGTTCAGCGACGCAGGCGATCATGCGGCTGTCACAGCGTTTGCCACGGTGCGGCACGGGCGCAAGATAGGGACAGTCGGTTTCGAGCAGCATATGCTCCATCGGGAGCCAGTCGAGTGTTTCGACGGCACGTCTTGCGTTGTGGTAGGTCAGTGTTCCGCCAAATCCGAGGGAAAGCCCAAGCTTTACGGCTTCCTTTGCACTTTCCTTCGAGCCGCTGAAGCAGTGGATCACGCCACGGGGCTTGTATGCCCGGAGCACATCGAGTGCATCGCCCATGGCATCCCGGATGTGTAAAATGACCGGAAGACCGAGCTTTCTGGCAAGAAGAAGCTGCTGCACGAGCACATCCTTCTGCAAAGCCGCATCAAATCCCTCATAGTGGTAATCAAGACCGATCTCGCCGATGGCACGTACTTTTTTGTCGCCTGCAAGCGCCTCGATCTGTTCGAGCCAGTCAGCCGGCAGGTCAGCGACATTTTCCGGATGCACCCCGACAGCGCAGTACACATGAGGGTAGCGCCTTGCCAGCAGCAGGGAACGCTGTGAATCCTCCGGCGTGCAGCCGCAAAGCATCACATGAGACACGCCCTCTCCCGGAAATCCGGACAGCAGCGCATCCCGGTCGGCGTCAAATGCGGCATCGGTGTAATGCGAATGGGTGTCAAAAATGCCCTGATACACGGAATTATTCCTCCTCCTCAGGGGAGATGGTCACAACCTCCGGCTGTTCGGTGAAGAACTCCGACACGGAGTTGTAGAAATCGCTGGACAGCAGGAACACATCCTCATCCTCGCCGGGGGTGCCGGTCACGATACGGAAGGAACCGATGGTCTTGCCATAGGTGAACATATAGCGCAGGGCGCTCTTGTGGTCGTTGTAGTCGTTGGCGGTGATATCGGTCTCCATGAGGTTGATGACGGTTTTGAAGTTGGAATCCATGGAAGCGATCAGACGCTCCTTGTCGCTGTCAGATACGTTGACCATTTCGGTGATGATATCCGCCGTCAGCATACTGCGGTCAATCTGACCGAGGTCAAAGAACGGGTAGGTGATGAGCTTTTCCATCTGACCCGGTCCTAAGTACTGGGGGGTATTGGTCTCCGCAAAGCCCTTGATGCCTGCCGGAACCTGGTAGTACACGCCGCCGAAAATATTGCAGATCTTCTGGAAGCCCTCGGAGCCCATCACAGCGTAATGATCGGTGTGGACGCCGGACTCATTCTCGATTGCTGCCATAACGGAAGCCACGCCGCCGTTCTGATAGAAGCCGGCAAGTGTATCCGATCTGCCGTCCACGACCGCCAGCATATTGCACGGATAGGAGAAGAACACCGTGCGCTTTTCCGCCGGGAGCAGACGGGCAATCAGAAAGGTATACGGCTCCGGATCCGCATCCTCTGCCAGGACAAAGAGGATGGTCATATTGTCGGCAGTGGTCGGTTTCTTGACGGTGGAATTCCACTCGACGATGTTTTCCTTGTTCAGATCGATCTTATTGAACACAAACATCGCAATTGCGCCGATACCAACGATACCGAGCAGCAGGGTGAGCAGAAACGGGATCGCAACATGACCCTTCTTCTTTTTCTTCTTGGTTGCCATTTTTGTACCTCCTGTGAGCGCAGCAGCCGGCAGGACTGCTGAAATCATGAAAAACATCTGAAAGTTTTGGATGCCTACTTGCTTTTTTTTGAAAGAAGTGTTATAATAGATAGGAATGGCGTATACGCACCAGAGACATCACAATCCGGAGCGCTCCACGTACCATTCCGTCGGTTCGGGGATCCTTCCCGGCGGCGGATCCGGATAGATCCGGCAGAAGTTCAGATTGAACTGTCTGGCGTAGTGATATGTCTGCATCGAGCCGGAACGCCCATCCCTGCATACCGCAATGATCGCAGAGGAATGCTCCACCATCAGGCGGTTGCGCCGGTGAAAGACGCCACGTTCCCACGGTACCCCCGGCAGCACGATCAGCCGATCTACGTTTTCACGCATGATCCGCAGGTGCTCCAGACTGTAGCCGCACCGGGAGAAGAACGCTTCATACTGCCGGTCACAGGGCTGCACGCCGATCACACGGATCTGCGGATACTGTCTGCGGAGCCAGAACAGGATATCCGATGCATAGTAATCGACCCCATCGGCAAGCCCGGTCAGGAAATGCGTGTAGCCTATCTCGATAGACTGACATATATAATAATGCAGGGTTCTGAGCAGGCCATCAAGCGCTTTGCCTTGCGGAAGCTTCTCAGGGCGATGACCAGTAAAGCAGAGCGCTTTTTCCCAGGGGATCCCGGAAAACTGGCTTTGGATCGGATCTTGGATCATGCAGGATACCTCACAAACAGGATGTTTCGCTATCATAAGTACCCTTATTATAGCACAGCTTGATGAAAATCACAAGAGTTAGGAAACATTTTTTTGTAATTTTTACATTTCTGTTCCTCTTTCGATACCAATTTGATATTTTTTATCTGATTTGTACGGAACGTAAAGAGCAGAAACGATACATATATATAAAGGAAGAAAGAAGGAGTCATCATGCAGTATCGACAGCGTGCGTGGGCGGAGATCTCGCTCGATGCCCTGGCACATAATGTAGAAAAGATCCGGGAGCTGCTCTCGGACGATACGGAATACTGCGCTGTCGTCAAGGCAGATGCCTACGGACACGGCGAGGAGATCATCTGCCGGAAGCTGTACGCATTGGGTGTACGGTTCTATGCGGTGTCGAGCTTTGAGGAGGCTGTGCGTGTGCGCAGCTATTGCCCGGAAGGGGAGATCCTCATTCTCGGCTACACATCCCCGGAATGCGCACCGATGCTTGCGGAGAAGCGCATTATCCAGACGGTCGTTTCCGGAGAATATGCCAAGGAGCTGTCTGATTTTGCGCAGCCCGGATGTCCGGTACGCTGCCATATCGCACTGGATACCGGCATGGGACGCATCGGCGTGCAGACGGTAGAGCTTGCCGCCTGCTACTGGGAGCTGGAGCAGATTCTCACGCAGCCGGGACTTTCGGTAGAGGGCTTGTTCACGCACTTTGCGGTGGCAGACGAGGATGCGCCCGATCATGTGGCATACACCCAGAAGCAGGAGGACACCATCTTCCGTGTGGCAGACTATCTGCGTGAAAAGGGCGCCAAACTGCGCCATGTCCACTGCATGAACAGCGCCGCCATCCTCTACCGCAGCCAGCCCCGCAGCACACTTGGACGTGCCGGGATCATCATGTATGGTCTGCATCCGAATGCAGCGCTGGAGGTTCCGATCGACTTAGAGCCGGTGCTGTCCTTCCGGTCACGCATCAGCCATATCAAAACCGTGGAACCCGGCACCTGCATCAGCTACGGACGCACCTATGTTGCGAAGTCCGAACGCCGCATTGCTACCGTGACCATCGGTTACGCCGACGGCTACAGCCGCCAGCTCTCCAACAAGGGTGAGGTGCTGGTCGGCGGCGTGAGATGCCCGATCACCGGCAGAGTTTGCATGGATCAGATGATGATCGACGTGACAAACGCCCCCGATGCCCAGATCGGTGCTGTTGTGACCCTCATCGGCACCGACGGCAGCGAGACCATCACGGCTGACGAGGTCGCAGGCGTCTGCGGTACCATCGGCTACGAGATCGTCTGCGGCATCTCCAAGCGTGTCCCCAGAATGTTCCTGGAAAACGGCAAGCTTGTACATGAGGATAGGCTTTTCTAAGCCATCTCTCCGTTTTGATCGGGCGTCAGCCCGAAAAAACTCCCCCTAAGAAAAAATGTACACCTGGTCATTTTTTGTGTAACGAACGTGCCGGACGGCGGCACTAACTGAATAGAGAAGCGTATAACATCCCGGCGCAAATGGGATGATGAAGGTATATTAGGACAGAAAGAGAGAAGTTTGGAGGAAGTACATGAGAACGTTCGCTTTGGGAATTGATGTCGGCTCGACAACGGTCAAGACAGTGGTCTGTCAAGAAAACGGCGAGATCCTGCATTCGGCATACCAGCGGCATTTTTCAAAGGTCAAGGAAACGGTTGCGGAGCAGCTTCACGCCATTGCGGAGAAGTTTCCGGATGTACAGCTTCGCTGTGCCATGACAGGCTCGGCAGGTCTGGGACTTGCCAATGCCGCAAAGCTGACCTTTGTGCAGGAGGTTCATGCTGCGTTTCTGGCGGTCAAGACCTGTTTTCCGCAGGCAGATGCCGTGATCGAGCTGGGCGGTGAGGATGCCAAGATCATTTTCCTGACCGGCGGTGTGGAGCAGCGCATGAACGGCTCCTGTGCCGGCGGTACGGGCGCATTCATTGACCAGATGGCAACGCTCCTGGGTATTACCGTTGATGAGCTGGATGCCGCTTCCCTGAAGGCGACCAGAACCTACCCCATCGCATCACGCTGCGGCGTTTTTGCAAAATCCGATATCCAGCCCCTGCTCAACCAGGGCGCTGCCCGTGAGGACGTGGCAGCTTCCATTTTCCGTGCCGTGGTCGATCAGACCGTGGCAGGTCTGGCACAGGGCAGACAGATCAAGGGCAATATCCTGTTCCTGGGCGGACCGCTGTTCTTCCAGAAGGGTCTGCGCAAGGCATTTGTGGAAACTCTGAAGCTCACCCCCGAACAGGCGATCTTCCCGGATGAAGCACCGGTCTTTGTGGCACTGGGCTCTGCGCTCTATGCCGAGCAGTGCAAGGATTCTCCCAAGACACCGCAGGAGCTGCTGGATATGGTGGAAAACGCACAGGCAGCGTCCGATGTTGTCACCGGCGAGCGCCTGTTCAAGGATCAGAACGAATACCGGGAGTTCATCGAGCGCCACAAGGCGACCGACCTGAAATACGCCGACCTGCGCACCTACGAGGGCGATGCATATCTGGGTATCGACTCCGGCTCCACCACCACCAAGCTTGTCCTCATCACCGAGGACGGACGGCTGCTGTACAGCCATTACGCATCGAATGAGGGACAGCCGCTTGACCGCATCGCCGCCAAGCTCCGTCAAATCTATCAGGACAAGAACCCGAAGCTCAATATCCGCAGCTCCGCCGTCACCGGCTACGGCGAGGATCTCATCAAGGCGGGACTTTCCGTCGATTACGGTATCGTCGAGACCGTCGCCCATTTCAAGGCGGCATCCTTCTTCTGCCCGGATGTAGACTTCATCATCGACATCGGCGGTCAGGATATCAAGTGCTTCAAGATCAAGAACGGCACCATCGATTCC
>CACXGK010000096.1 GCA_902767115.1 uncultured Ruminococcus sp. | reverse complement strand
GCCAGCACCGCAGCAACCAGATATCCGACCGGGCGATACGCTCCGCCCGTCAATAATGAAAGTATCATACGTCCTACAATCTCCTTTGTTTCAATATATCCAAGGCTTACCCTGCGCCGTTTTCGGCGGCGATCTGTAAGATGATGGCAGCATCCGCAGCATCGGCAGTCCCGTTTTCGTCACAGTCGGCACGGGAGAGCCATGCGGCATCACGCTCCGGCGCAGCTCCTGCGCCCTTCGCAGCGGCATACAGCAGCACATCCGCCGCATCGGCGGCATTGACCATCGCATCAAGGTTGACATTGCCACGGATAACGTCCGTCAGGTAAATGACATAGGTGCCGTCCAGCTTATCCGCCTCCTGCGTGTGCAGCGTCACAGCGGAAACATCTGCCACCTCCGTGCATTCGCCGGAGGAAAACACCCCGGCATCCGACGTGATCTGCGCCGTGGTTATGGGCAGGAGGGAAAGCGACTTGCTGCCGGCGCAGCTTGCTGTCCAGCAGGTATCCGACAGGCGTTCCCACTCCAGATAGGCGTGTGTATCACACCGAAGCAGGCTGGAGAGCTGCGCTGTCTGGATCGCATAGGACTGCGAGACCGTCTGTGTGGTCATGCCGTCCTTGATCGCATAGGCATAGAGCGTGGTGGGCTTTTCGATCGTGATCGGCTCCGTATAGGGCGCAAACTCCACACCATTTTTGCTGTACCAGATCTCCTGTGCGCCCGGACAGGTCAGTGTGACCGCCGTGCCGGAAGGAACGGCTTTGGCATAGGTCGAGAATACCACCCGTCCGATCTCCTGCGTCAAAGCCCGGACACAGACATTGCCGACCTTGCAGTATGTGTGGATGTTCTCCCCTGTGCGAGGGTCGAGCTTGCTGCTATCCATAGCAGGCTCGTCATAGAGGTCATGCCACTCGCTTCCGTCCTGGCTGTAAAAGCTCTCGCCCGGACAAAAACTCCGCATGATCGCCTCCTCGGAGACCATGCTTTCCTCCTTGCTCACCGTTCCGTCCGAATGCTCGGTCGTATAGCAGGAATATGCCTCGCAGGTGATAAGCTGTCCGGCATCTCCGGACAGATGCACCGTCACCGAAAAGCGCTCTCCTGCCGACAGAAAGACCGGTGTATCGAGCGTGACCGTATGATATCCGGGCAGCTCCATCATACCTCGTGTCCTGCCGGAAGCGGTGCCGCTGGTGGGGTCTGCCGGATCCTGCACATTCTTATACACCCGTACAGCATAGCTCTGATCCTCCGTCGCCGTCACAAACATCACTGCCGTGACGCAGGTATCGGTCTGCGCTGTAAAGATATTCGCCATATATGCAGACGGATCGGATTCCTCCACAGACATGGCTGACCAGAAGCCGTAGTTGTCATACTGGTACTGCTGGGTATGCTTTTGCGGTGCCTCGCCGCTGATGGCATACAGCTCCACGATGGACGGGTCATAATACGAGACCCAGAAATAGCCGTTGTCGCCCCAGCCCGGTCCCCAGCTATTCTTGCAGAGAAAAGCGCCGTCTGACGGCGGCGGTGTCCGGAAGCTGTCTGCCGGAAAGGCATCATCCCAGCCCACGATCGTGACAGCGTGATAACTGCCGCCGGTGCGTTGGTTCTGGGCGTTGTAGTAGGTAAAGGTGCTTGCATTGTACAGGCTGTTGATATTATACAAGCTCATTGCGACTGCCTGTCCGTCGTAAACCATCTGCTTGACCGCCAAGCGCTGGGCATCGGTGATCTCGGCATCAATGTCATACATGAGCATATCCGCATCCGTGACGTGCCAGACAGAGCGTTCCAGCAGATCACCGGCAGTCAGTGCCGGGTCAAGGACACTGGAATCCCCGAAGGGCGCATCCGCCTCATTGACGGGACCACGCCAACCGGTCAGCATGGGGGCTGCCACGTAGAAATTGCCGCCCATCCGAAGCGGATCCGTGTTGTCAGCGACCGGAAAACCGTAATCCGGCGCATAGGCATAATACGCCAGACTCCACTCCGACAGATCGATCGCCGGCTCCTGCCGGATGATCGTGCTCTCCAGCGATGCCAGTGATGCAAAGCTCCAGCACATCCCATAGCTGCCCTGCCGCTGTACACGGGTGGTCAGCCCTGCCTTGCGCATATCGTACTGCACCGGGAGGGACTGCGTCGGGAGGGAGGCTTTGACGGTGATCTGCTCGACAGGCTCCAGCGTGACAGCCTTTGCCGCCAACGGCTGCAAAGCAAGCAGAATGCTGCCAAGACCTGCGGCAGCGAGTATATTCCATTTCATCCGTTCTGTTCCTGTTCTCATTCCAGTACCCGGAACGGCTCTGCGACCGGATGGCAAATGCGTGCAAAGGGAAATTCGCCTGCAAGGGTCTGTACTGCCTGTTCGAGCACGCTGTCAGGCGTGTCGTCCGGGAAAATGCCAAACACTGCCGCACCGCTGCCTGTCATCACCGCACATTGCGCACCGCATTCCAGCAGACGCTTGCGGGAGCGCTCCACGTCAGCGCAGTCAATGGCAGCTTCAAAGAGGTTGCCGCAGCACGATTTCAGGCGGTCGGGATCGCCGATCTCAATTGCCCAGACCATGCCGGCGGTATCCGGATGCGGCGGATCGGTCAGGGCATCAATTGCCTTGTACGCTGCCGGGGTGGAAACGCTTTCCTCACCCTTGACGATGATCATGCGCAGGGGCGGAACGTTCTTCATGGGAACGAGCACCTCGCCGATGCCTCGTGCCAGCGCCGTACCGCCCATCAGCAAAAACGGCACGTCCGCACCGAGCTTCACGCCGATCTCCCGGAGCTGCTCGTTGGTAAAGCCGCATTCCAGGAGCGTATTCAAGCCCCACAGCACGCCGGCTGCATCTGCCGAGCCGCCGCCCATGCCTGCACCGGAGGGGATCTCCTTGTGCAGACCGATGGTCACAGCCATGTCCAGGCCGGCAGCATCGAGAAGTGCCTGTGCCGCACGCCATGCGAGATTGGACGCATCGCAGGGCACACCGGGCGCATCACACGTCAGTGTGATGCCGCTGCCCTCCCCGACTGTCAGCTCTATGGTATCATATACATCCACGCTCTGAAATATGCTTTCGAGTGTGTGGTACCCGTCCGAGCGTTTGCCGGTGACATCGAGGGACAGGTTGATCTTGGCAGCCGCCTGAAGGCGCATTTTCCGCATCATGCCTTGCCTCCGTGACGTTCCAGGAAGTGGGTGATGCGCTCCACGGCGGTCATAAGGTGCTTGAGCGAGTACGCATAGGACACACGCACAAAGCCCTCACCCGACTCACCAAAGGCATTGCCGGGAACGACTGCCACACGCTCCTCCTCCAGCAGCTTCTCACAGAATTCCTCACTTGTCATACCCGTACACTGGATGGACGGGAACACATAGAAGGCACCCTCCGGATTGAAGCAGGTCATGCCGATGCGGTTGAATGCCTCCACGAGGTAGCGGCGGCGGAGGTTGTACTCCTTGATCATGCGCTTGACATCCTCATCGCATTCCTCCAGTGCCACGATTGCTGCATACTGGCTGATGGTCGGGCTGGACATGATGATGTACTGGTGAATTTTCACAAGCTGCTGGATGATGGGTGCCGGCGCACAGACGTAACCCAGACGCCAGCCGGTCATGGCATAGGACTTCGAGAAGCCGTTGACCAGGATGGTGCGCTCCTGCATCCCGTCGATCTCGGCAATGGAGCAGTGCTTGCCGCCGTAGGTCATCTCGCAGTAGATCTCATCGGACAGCACCATGATATTGGTACCACGCAGCACCTCTGCGATGGCTTCGAGATCCTCTCTCGTCATGATCGCACCGGTGGGGTTATTCGGATAGGGCAAAATCAGGAGCTTGGTCTTGTCGGTGATCTTCTCACGCAGCTCCTCAGGCTTGAGCTTAAAGTGATTCTCCGGCTTGGTTGCGATCGGGACCGGAACGCCGCACGCCATTTCCACGATGGGCGCATAGCACACGAAAGCAGGCTCCACGACCAGCACCTCATCACCGGGGTCGATCACACCACGAATGGCGATATCGATTGCCTCCGAGCCGCCGACTGTGACCACGATCTCATGCGCCGGGTCATACTGGGTATGGATGGAACGCTCCAGATACCGTGCGATGGATTCACGGAGCTGCGCCATACCGGAATTGGCGGTATAGACGATCTTTTTGCGTTCAAGGACGTCGATCGCCTCACGGCGGATGCTCCAGGGGGTGGAGAAGTCCGGCTCGCCGACACCAAGGCTGATGACATCGTCCATCGTTGCCGCCAGATCAAAGAAGCGGCGGATGCCGGACGGTTTGAGATTTACGACACGTTTTGCCAATACGGATTCATAATTCATCCCCACATACTCCTTTCGTCGTGTTCCTCCTCGTCAATGAGGATATTCTTGTCCTTGTAGCGCTTGAGGACGAAGGACGTTGCGGTTTCGAGGACGCCCTCCATAGCGGAAAGGCGCTGGGAAACGAACATTGCCACTTCCTTGAGGCTTCTGCCCTTGACGGTGAGGGCAAGGTCATACTTGCCGGACATGAGGGACACAGACTCCACCTCGTCGTACATCATGATGGTCTTGGCAACGTCGTCAAAGCCGGTGTCGTGCTTGGGGGTGACACGCAGCTCGATGAGG
>CACXGK010000095.1 GCA_902767115.1 uncultured Ruminococcus sp. | reverse complement strand
TCCGGTCCCTTTACCCTGAATCTGAAAAGCCGCACCGTTGCGAAAAACGGCGTTCCGATCGACCTGACACAGGTCGAATACCAGATCCTCGAATACTTCATGAATAACAAGAATACCGCCCTCGACCGTGCTTCCATCCTCAATCATATCTGGGGTGAGAATTACTACGGCGACTACAAGATCGTGGATGTCAACATCCGCCGCATCCGCCTGAAGATCGAGGACGAACCGTCCAATCCGCAGTATATCGTCACCATCTGGGGCTATGGCTATAAGTGGAATGACAAGACGTAACGACCACCGGGAAAAACGGGCTTCTCTCCTCTGGCGATGGATCGTCAATAACCTGGCGGTGCTGTTTCTGATCATGATCGTGCTGGATCTGGGATTTGTCTATGCGATCCAGACGTTCTATTACGCCAGCGCACGGCAGAAGCTCACGGCAGAGCTGACCTCGGTCGTGAATATCCTCTCACGCTATGCGCAGGACAGCGATACCAACCTCTCCCCCGAAATGCGTGCGACCTTTGAGAGCTTTTCGGCAAAGGACAAGATGGAGCTCATGGCGGTCAATGTCAAGGGCAGAGTCGTGCTCACGTCCTCCGGCTTCTCCCCGAATGCCAATACCTCCCTGCCGGATTACGAGAGCGTCCTTGCCGGCGGCGACGGCTACTGGGTCGGCAAGTCCGATACCGGCGAGAAGGTCATGGCGGTCTGTGCCGATATTTCATCGTTTTCAACAGAATACAGCGCAGTGCGTGTCGTGACGTCCCTGGCGGTCGTGGATTCCAACATCATGACGGTCATGATCGCAGCGACCTGCGTGTGTGCGGCGATCCTGCTCTTGCTCATCATCACGGGCATTTACTTTGTGGGGAGCATCATTCGTCCGATCACGCAGATCTCCAGTGCCGCCGGAAAATTCGCAAAGGGCGATTTCTCGGCGAATATCACCTACAGCGGTCACGACGAGATCGGCGACCTGGTCGATTCCATCAACCACATGGCAAAGGAGCTTTCCACCGCAGAGGAGATGAAGAACGAATTCATTTCGTCCGTTTCGCATGAGCTGCGTACCCCCCTGACCGCCATCAAGGGCTGGGCAGAGACCATCTATACCGAAAATGACCCCGAAACCATCCACAAGGGCATGAGCGTCATCGTCAGCGAGGCGGAACGTCTGTCCCAGATGGTCGAGGAGCTCCTGGATTTCTCCCGGATGCAAAGCGGTCACTTCACGTTGCAGAAGGACACGATGGACGTGCTGGCAGAGCTGGGCGACGCCGTGCTCATTTACATGGACAAGGCGGCAAAGGACAACATCCGCATTTCCTACGACGAACCCGAAATGCTGCCCTTCCTCTACGGCGACAAGAACCGCATCCGTCAGGTGTTCATCAACATCATCGACAATGCGATCAAATACTCCGATCCCGGCGGTCATGTCCATGTCGAAGCGACCGAACGGGGCGGCAATATCATTGTCAGCGTGTCCGATACCGGATGCGGCATCAAGGCGTCTGACCTGCCCAAGATCAAGACGAAATTCTACAAACCCAATCACACAAGACGAGGCTCCGGCATCGGCTTAGCCGTTGCGGATGAGATCATCACCGCACACGGCGGCAAGCTCGATATCACCAGTGAGGAGGGGCTCGGCACCACCGTGACCATCACCCTCCCGCCGGGCAAGAAGCCGGAATGATGAAAAACGAGGCGACACGATGAGATCAACATCAAACGGAAGATCCGCTTACATCCCTGCACTGATTGTTTATGGACTGCTGTTTTATGCGGCATGGTCGGTGATGGAGCTCGTCCTGGATCCGCCCCTGAAGGCGGCGATTTCCAATGAGGTACTCTACGCCTTCGTAAAGGACGGCATCATCAAAAATATCGTCTGGACGCTGCCGGCTGTGCTGCTGGTGCGGCAGTTTGACGGGGAGGTGCTTGTCCGGCTGCACGATCTGTTCAGCGTCAGGGTGAAGTGGCTGCATTATCTGCCTGTGTTTGTTTTCCTGATTCTCTGGGCAATCGCAAGCCCCTTGCTGTCAGGTGACTTCAAAATCAACGAGACGTTCGGCTGGCCGAGTATCGTGATAACGCTGTTTGTCGGCATCACGGAGGAGATGGTATTCCGTGGCTGGCTGCTCAATCTCACTGCGGCAAAATGGAACAAATGGCTTGCGGTCGGCGTGAATGCGGTCATGTTTTTGCTGATCCATTTCCCGTGCTGGATCGCAGATGGCAGGTTTGCTGCGATCATGTCCTCCTTCAGCTTTGTGTCGATTCTGATCCTGAGCGTGATTTTCAGCGTGAGCTTTCTGAAAAGCAAAAGCATCCTTGTGCCGATTGCGCTGCATATGCTCTGGGATCTGCTGGGATTTATGTTCTTTTAGAGGTGACTGTATGGAAGAAAAAAATACGACTATCCCCACGCCCAAAGCCTGCCCGACACACAAGAGCAAGATCGGCGGACAGGCGCTCATTGAGGGTGTGATGATGAAGGGCGCCTACAAGGGCGCTATGGCGTGCCGGCTCCCGAATGGTACCATTGACGTGGAGACCTGGGATATTAAGAACAACGTCGGCAAGGAACGCCCGTGGTATAAGAAAATCCCCCTCATCCGGGGCGTGTATGCGTTTATCTTCTCGATGGTGGACGGGTACAAGTGCCTGATGAAATCCGCCGAAAAACAGATGGTCGAGGACGAGAACGGCAACCCCGTCGAGGACGAACAGCCCTCCAAGCTCGAACTCTGGCTCGATGAGCACTTCACGGAAAAGACCGTGGAAGCCATCATGATGGTGTTCATGGTGCTGAGCCTGGGGGCAGCTCTGCTGATGTTCCTGTTCCTCCCCAAATGGCTGGTGGGGCTCGTGCCCTTCCTCAAGGTCAACCGCATCGTGCAGTCCTTCGCTGAGGGCATCATCAAGATCATCATCTTTGTGGCATATATGGCGGTCACCGGCATGAACAAGGACATCCGCCGTACCTACGAATACCACGGGGCGGAGCACAAGACCATCGCCTGCTTTGAGGCTGGTCTGCCGCTGACGGTGGAAAACGTCAAAAAACAGGTGCGCCTGCATCCGAGATGCGGTACCAGCTTTATTTTTCTGACGCTGTTCATCAGCATCCTGGTGATGTGTTTCGTGCCGTTCACGGTGCCGTGGCAGCGGTTTCTGTGCAGCTTTGCGCTTTTGCCCATCACGGTGGGGTGTTCGTTTGAAGCCATTCAGTTCGCAGGGCGCAGTGATTCGCTCTTTGCAAAAATTTTCTCCTACCCCGGTCTGCAATTGCAGAAGATCACCACCCGTGAACCCGATGCCTCCCAGATCGAGTGCGCCATCGCTGCGCTCACACCCTGCATCCCGGAGAATTTAGAGGATGACAAATGGTGAGCCTGTACCGGGAAATTTCCCGTCTGTTCGGGGAAAACGGCATTCCCGATGCGCAGTTTGACGCACGCTGCATCATCGAACAGGTCGCCGGCAAGCCGCTCGAATGCGTGCAAGCTTTGAACGCCGACCAGGAGACCGTCGCAAACGATATGGCAAGACGCCGCATCAAAGGCGAGCCCTTGCAGTATATTCTCGGAGAATGGGAATTTTTCGGGATGCGGCTGTTTGTGGGGGAGGGCGTTCTCATCCCAAGACCCGACACGGAGCGGCTCGTGGAGATCGTGCTCGACTGGTGCAGGGGATTTGAGAATCCACGCATCATCGACCTTTGCACCGGTTCTGGGTGCATTGCGCTCGCCTTGCAGAAAATGCTGCCGGGGAGCGAGGTTCACGCCCTCGATGTCAGTCCCGCTGCACTCTCCTTTGCAAAGCGCAATGTGCAGTACCACGCACTCCCGGTCACGCTGCATCAGGCAGATGTGCTCAAAGCCCCGGACTTCGGGACATTTGACGTGATCGTCAGCAATCCGCCGTACCTCACGGATGCGGAAATGCAGGCTTTGCAGCCGGAGATCCGGTTTGAACCGGCATCGGCACTCGAAGCCGGCGTGGACGGACTGCGGTTTTATGCAGGCATCACGGCGCTCTGGAAGGGGACTCTGCGTCCCGGCGGACTGCTTGCCTTCGAGATCGGCGAGCAGCAGGGGGCAGCCGTTGCCGGAATCCTGCGGCAGAATGGCTTTACCGGCATCGAGGTCTTGCAGGACTACGCTCACCACGACCGGGTGGTGGTCGGACTGCGGTCTGATTGTCCCGGAAATGATACACCTATCTGTTGACATCCGGCGTCTCCTGTGCTATAATAAAGGCATCAGATAAAACCCCTAAACAATGTCAACAGCTTAACGTCATTCAAAACTGCGGGTGCAGGGCTGCATAGTCCTGCCGAGGGTGGTTTAGGAGGGGCGAGTAGCCCCTCCTAAGTCGGCGCAAGCCGAC
>CACXGK010000094.1 GCA_902767115.1 uncultured Ruminococcus sp. | reverse complement strand
GTCGGTCTTGCCGTAGTCGATGTCGAGCAGGAAGGTCTTTTCATCGCCGAGGTTGGAATATACATAGTAGTATCCGTCACCGGCATCCGCAAAATGCCAGAGATATGCACCTGCGGTGCCCTGCTGGACATTGGCGCCGTTTTCAGCCTTGGCATCAGCAACCTCAAGGTTCAGACCGGAGCCGACGTTACGGATGATGTAGGTGTTCTCTGTATCGAGCACAGCGCCGGGCTTTCCGACCGGTGCGGAGCTGCCGCCGAGGACGGTACACTTCGGTCTTGCCGGGATCTCGTAGCCGGTGCCGAGGAAGAAGCTGGTATGCGGCGGCTGGTTGTAAGCCGTGTTCTGCGCAGAGACCTGTGTGCGGTACTGCGGGTCGTGCATCAGGCACTGGATGCGGTAATTGGTATCATAGGGCGTTGCATAGATGCGGATGCCGGAGCCGTCAGCCTTGCGGACGATGAGCTCCTCACGCCAGTCGCCGAAGATATCCGCAGACAGGCAGGGAGTACCCTTGGTGGTGTTGCAGGTGTAGTAGCCGTCGGTGACGAGGAGATTGGTGATGGTGGTCTTGCCGGGGTCGCCTGTCAGCTTGGAAATGGTAGCAGGGGAGTCGGTGTAGCCGTCCAGGATCTCACGTTCGAGATCGCCGTCCCAGTAGGACAGGAAATTGATGGCAGGGCGGCGGCAGTCAATGGTGTTGCCCTGTACATTCTTGACAGGGGTGGAGTTGTCGGATTCCTTGTTGCCCCAGAGCTCTGCGCCGGGATTGCCTGCCCAGACGTTATCCGCACAGCATCTGCCGGTGTCGCCGGCGCCGTTGTTGTGGAAGATCTGCTTCTTCTGGTCAGCGTCATAAAGGGTGACACCGTAGCCGGATTTGCTTTCCTCGTGACAGATCCATACCTCAAAGCCCGGATTGGTGGGGTCGAGATCACCAACATGAAGGGCGTCTCCATGCCCCTGCTTGGTGGTGTAGAACAAAGTGCCGTTGTCATCGAGGATGGCGGGACCGGTGCAGATCTCCTGTTTGCCGTCGCCGTCGAAGTCGGCACACATGGAATTGTGGTTGCCGTCACCGAAGGCATTGGAGCTGGAATTGGAGGTGCCGGAGTCGTATGTCCAGAGCTTTTTGAGCTTTTTGTTTTCCACGGAATAGGCGGTGGCAGTCAGTCTTGCATAGTAACCTCGTCCGGTGATGACACTCGGATGCACGCCGTCCAGATAGGCAACGCTGCCCCAGTAACGCTCCACACGGTTGTACTTGTCGGAGGACTTGCCCCAGCCGGTGGGGTCGCCTCTGCCGGGCTCGTAGGTCACGGTATCCAGTGCCGCACCGGTGGCGCCGTCAAAGAGGGTGTAGTACTCATTTCCGGTGTAGATCAGACCGTTGCCGTCACGGTAGACCTTGGAGGCGTCGCCGATGACCTTGCCGGTGCCGTCGATGGTGCCGTCAGAGGTCTTGCAGGTCATTTCGCACTTGCCGTCAAGGTCGAAGTCGGCAACATAGAACTGCGTGTAATGCGCACCGGCACGGATGTTCACGCCCAGGTCGATGCGCCAGAGCTTGGTGCCATCGAGCCGGTAGCAGTCAATGTAGACCTTGTCGGTCTTGCCCTTCTGGGAATTGTCCTTGGAGGTGGAGGGGTCCCACTTGACGAACAATTCGTACTGACCGTCGCCGTCCACATCGCCGACGCTCATGTCGTTCGGCGAATAGGTGCCGCCGTCAGAGCCTTTGGCAGGCTGGTCGAGCTTGATGTCGAAATAGGCGGCGTCAGACTGAATTTTGCAGGTGTCGTTTGCAATGCGCTTGGTGCCGCTGTAGGTCTCGACACGGTACACAGATCTCGCATTGCCGCCGGCATCGAGGAAGCAGGTTGCACCCTTGGAATACTCGTTGTCCTTGTCGGTCGAGGTGTAGACCAGCGTGTCGTCCCGGTAGAGCTTGTAGACAGCGTCATCCGGGTCGGTCGCCAGAAAGCGCCAGCTTACCAGCATTCCAGAACCGGTGTTGACAGCGCTGATGCCACGGTCAAGATACTCCACGACCATGGCAGCGGTGTTGTTGTAATTTGTACCGTTGCCGGTCAGGGCGCTTGCGGTCATGGCGGTGCCTCCCCACAGTGACAGACACATCGTGCCGGACAGCACTGCGGAGAGCAGACGTTTGCTTTTCTTCATAATAATAGTTCCCCCTTCAAGGATGTACCGTACCGCACGGCTACCTGCTTTGTAGCAGGATCTTTACCGTTTTGCGGCAGGTTAAGGTAAATGTTTATCTATTTTGAACGAAGTATGAACTGATTTTAGTATAGCACATATTTACAGGTTTCGCAATGACGGAAGCTTGCCTTTTTATTGCAAATGTATACCTTTGCAGGCAAAAGTGGGGAAAGTTGACAAAGCCAGGGGAGTGTGCTATAATAATAGTACTTTATGATTACGAACGGAAAGAGAGTATCATCATGATCTATAATACGATTCTCGATGCGATGGGGCATACCCCCATCATTCGTCTCAACCGCATGAACCGTCCCGGCAATGCACAGGTGCTTGTGAAATTCGAGGGCTTGAATGTCGGCGGTTCCATCAAGACCCGTACCGCCTTCAACATGATCCAGGCTGCTGAGAAGGCAGGGCGTATCACGCCGGATACCATCATTGTAGAGCCGACCTCCGGCAATCAGGGGATCGGACTGGCACTGGTAGGCGCTGTGCGTGGCTATCAGACCATCATCATCATGCCGGATTCCGTCAGCGAGGAGCGCCGCAAGCTCGTGGAGCATTACGGTGCGAGAGTCATCCTCATCCACGACGACGGCGACATCGGCAAGTGCATCCAGAAATGCCTGGATACAGCTCTGGAAATGGCTGCCAAGGACAAGAACGTGTTCGTGCCGCAGCAGTTCGAGAACGAGGACAATACCCGTGCGCACAAGTATTTCACAGCGCTGGAGATCCTTGAGCAGACTGCCTGCCGCATCGACGGTTTCTGCTCCGGTATCGGCACCGGCGGCACCATTACGGGTATCGGTGAAACCCTCAAATCCCAGAATCCTGACATGGAGATCTGGGCAGTCGAGCCGGAGCACGCTGCCATTCTTGCCGGCGGCACCATCGGTACGCATCTCCAGATGGGCATTGGCGACGGCATCGTGCCGCCCATCCTGAACCAGCATATTTACGATCACATCCACATCGTCACGGACGAGGAAGCGATCCAGACAGCGAAGGATCTGGCTCGTCTGGAAGGCATCATGTGTGGCATTTCCTCCGGAACGAATGTAGCGGCAGCCCTGAAAATGGCAGAAAAGCTCGGTGAGGGCAAGACGGTCGTGACCATCCTGCCGGATACCGCTGAGCGTTACTTCTCCACACCGCTGTTCGGATGATGGAAACAGAAAAGAAGACGATGACGCTGTACCTTGTGGTACCGTGCTATAACGAGGAAGCTGTCCTGCCGGAAACGGCAAAACAGCTTGGTGCGAAATTTGCGCATCTCATCCGTGACGGGCGCATTTCCAGAGAGAGCCGTATCACATTTGTCAACGACGGGTCAAAGGACGGAACCTGGGCGCTGATCTCGCAGCTTTGCAGCGGCAAGGGCGCAAGGCTCTTTTGCGGCATCGATCTGGCGCATAACGCCGGGCATCAGGCGGCTGTGCTGGCAGGGCTCATGACAGTGAAGGATCGCTGTGATGCGGCAATTACGATGGATGCCGACTTGCAGGATGACGTGGATGCCATCGATCAGATGGTGGATGCGTATTACGCTGGAAATCAGGTCGTTTACGGTGTGCGCAGCTCCCGGAAGACCGATAGCTGGTTCAAACGGCATACGGCGGAGAGCTTCTATAAATTTATGAAGCTGATGGGCACCGAGGTGGTGTATAACCATGCAGATTTCCGGCTGATGAGCCGCAGAGTGCTCGATGAACTCAGCCGTTTTCCGGAGAGCAATCTGTTTTTGCGTGGGATGATCCCCATGATCGGGTTTCAGAGCACCAATGTCTACTATGAACGCCACGAGCGCTTCGCAGGGGAGAGCAAATACCCGCTGCGCAAGATGCTGCATTTTGCGGCAGAGGGCATCACCTCGTTCAGCGTCAAGCCCTTGAAGATCATCACCAATCTGGGCTTTCTCATGGTGGCGGTGAGCATCATCATGTTCCTGTGGGCGTTCTTCACGAAATTCACAGGGCATTCCGAGCAGGGCTGGTCGAGTACGGTCTGTTCGATCTGGCTGATCGGCGGCATCCAGACGCTCTGCCTTGGCATCATCGGTGAGTACATCGGCAAGATCTACGCCGAGGTCAAGCGCCGCCCACGTTATATTGTGGCGGAGTTCCTACACGATGAGGAACAGGATCCTGAAGCTTAAAACAATATCGCCCCGAAGTGACTTCACTTCGGGGCGAGTTGTGTTTTTGGGGATGCTTTTCGATCAATAAAACCCTTCCGTAATACCATTTCCGGTATTCGGATGAAAGACCGACCAGATACAGTCGGCAAGGAAGATCACGGACAGGAAAATGGCAAGGACTTTTCGTTTCTTCTCCGGAATGGTATTCAGGAGGTTGTCAGAGAACGGGGCGATGGAATACGTCACCGCAGCGCCTGCCAGTCCGAATACGGTCAGTCCTTCGAGACAAATCCTGCCGTTCAGGTTCATGAAATACCCGGTGTAGTCCCACCAGCGCATCCCGGCAAGCTGCTCCAGCGCCCACGAGGTGAAATACTCCAGTGCGCCGCACATCGTAAAGGACAGCCCGAACAGCAGTGCAGGCTTGCGGCGGAAGGGCTTGAGCACGTAGATGATGAGCAGTCCGCCCACGCCGTAGATCGGCACCCACGGACCTGTCAGGACACCACGGTTGATGAACGAACCTTCGTTCACCAGATAGAACAGCACCTCAAACAGCCATCCCACCAGTGAGAACAGGTAAAAGAACAGCAGGGAATTGAGGAGTGTGTAGTCCTTCTCGTAGTCCATTGACAGCCAGCTTCGGTGGGAAACGTGCGGTGTCGGGCATTCGGCATCGGGGTAAATGGTACGCTCTCCGGGAGCGAACAGGTATTCGTCATACAGCAGCGTGCCACGGAAAATGCCGTCACGCTTTTCCTCACGCACCAGCGCATACAGCTCTGCAAACAGGCATTCCTTGTACGGATTGAAGAAGAACAGCGACGTCAGATGGAATGTCGCACCATCCAGCAGAACACCGGGCAGGAGACTCATATCCATCCAGAAGGCGTGGCGCTTATCCCCACGCATCAGCTCACGGGAGAGCCGGAAGGCTTCCTTGGCAGGAATACCGGGGTTTTCGGCGAGGATATAGGGAATCATGCGGTATTCGTAATACTTGATGAAGCCGCCGACAATGGTCAGATTCCAGAGTGTCTGGTAGATCGACCGCAGGAGCATGATCCTGGCGGCATTGCGGGTCGTATCGGTGCGGTAGATGAACAGCAGGCGATCGATCCGGGTATCGGGGTAGGTGCGCCGTTCGAGGAAGTACCGGCATCGCCCGATCAGGATCAGATTCTTGACGAAGATCCAGTAAACGCCCAGCAGGAGCACCATCACAAAGATGGTCACGGACTGTGCGATCCTGCCGTCGAACAGGATCTTGTTCAGACCGCTGAGAATGCCGAAGCCCAGCGAGCCGGAGGACGTGACTTCATTGACGATGACGGAGAAATACCCCATCGTGTATTTTTCTGCCGAGGTATCAGCGTACTGCCGCAGATCCAAGTCAAACAGCTCTGCTTTCCGGAGCAGCTCTAGGAGGACATCCGCATTGGTGTCACGGTTCTCACGCAGGACGACGGCGGTTTCTTCGGAATTTGTCCAGTTCGACCAGTCCGTGGCGTACTGGTAGCCGTCATGCAGGATAAAAGCGACCAGGAAGGCGACGACGACATTCAGAAAATAGTGACTGCGCAGTCCCTTCCAGGCTTTTCCATACAGAGTGGTACGTTTGGTCATTACTTCAGGAATCCGCCGATGATCTGCTCCTCTGCCTCAGCTTCGGTCAGACCAAGGGTCATGAGCTTGATGAGCTGGTCGCCGGCGATCTTGCCGATGGCAGCCTCGTGTACGAGTGCGGCATCCACAGACTTGGCTTCGAGGGACGGGACTGCTAAGATACGACCCTGATCCATGATGATCGAGTCACATTCCGTATGTCCGGAACAGGCTGCATTGCCGGAGATGCACAGGTCAAGCTTCTGGTAGGACTTATCTCTTGCAACTGAACGGGAAACGACATCGGCGCTGGAGCCGTCGCCGTTGAGATCGACCTTGTAAACGCTGCCGGCAACCTGTTCGCCGTGCGTCATCAGGCGCTCACGGACATTGAGCTTGGCACCGGCGCCGAGCTGTGCGATGGTGGTGCGGTTGGTGGAATCCACGCCCTTGATCTGCACCATTTCGAGCTCTGCCGTACTGTTTTCCTCCATATAGATCTCGGTCACGGGATTGAGGATGCGCTTGCCCTCACCGTCGCCGGAGCCGTAATGTTTTTCGACATAGCGGATCTTAGCATTCTTTCCGACAAAGAAGCGGTGAATGCCGTCATGCTGGGAATCCTGCTTGCCGCAGTTGTCGATGCCGCAGCCGGCAACGATCAGCACATCGCTGTCCTCGCCGATATAAAAGTCATTGTAAACCGTTTCCGACAGACCGCTCTGGGACAGAACGACCGGGATGTGAACGCTCTCGTTCTTTGTGCCGGGCTGAATGCGGATATCGATGCCGGAACCGTTTTCCTTCGGGATGATCTCGATATGCTCGGTGGAGCGTCTGCCGACAGAGGTGCCGTTGGCACGCAGATTGTACGCACCCTCCGGGATCTCGTGGAGGTCTGCAACTTCCCGTAAAAGCTGAAGCTGTACTGCATCAAGTTTGCTCATCTTGTTACCTCCTTACACCAGTTTCTGACAGACGTCTTCTGCGAATTTCGCACCCGAAATGGCAGGCAGGACTTCCTCACGGGGACCCTGCTTTGTTACCACACCGTCAGCCAGGACAATGATCTCATCTGCAATATTCAGGATACGCTCCTGGTGGGAAATGACGAGGATGGTGCGGTGCTCCATCGATTTGCGCATACCTTCAAAGATGCGGATGAGGTTCTGGAAGCTCCACAGGTCAATGCCTGCTTCCGGCTCGTCAAAGACAGCGAGCTTGACATTGCGGGCAAGCACGGTGGCAATCTCGATACGCTTGAGCTCGCCGCCGGACAGGGAGGCATTGACCTCACGGTTGATATAGTCCTTGGCACACAGTCCGACCTCGGACAAATACTGGCACGCATCCGAAACGGACAGCGACTTGCCGGCGGCGATGCGCAGCAGGTCGAGGACGGTCAGTCCCTTGAAGCGGACAGGCTGCTGGAACGCAAAGCCGATGCCGTTTCTGGCACGTTCGGTGATGGACATTTCTGTGATATCCTCGCCGTCGAGCAAGATCTGCCCGGAGGTGGGACGATAAATACCGGAAATGAGCTTGGCAAGGGTGGACTTGCCGCCGCCGTTGGGACCGGTGATAACAACAAATCTGCCGTCCGGCACGGTCAGGTCAATGCCATGGATGATGCCGAACGGGTCGCCGTCATTCTCGGCGGTGTAGGTGAGATTTCTGATCTCCAGCATGGGGATCCTCCTTTTATTTTTTCTTGTGTCACACGGATGCATAGGCAAACGGAATGACAGGTATAGTCAATATCTATTAGTATACCACAAATATCCCGAAATTGCAAGGTTTTGGTGCAATGGGAAACACGGGTAAGCCTACGCTTTCCGAAGTATTAGGAATCGGCTTCCTTGCATTTTAGATAGAAGTTGTTGTAGTAAAACATTCCGACTGCGGCGATGAGAATGACCGCATACCCCACAAAGCTCAGCCCATCCGGCATCTCGTGGAAGAACACCAGACCGAGGAGTGTTGCGAAGATGATCTGGGAGTAGTCGTAAACGGAAATTTCCTTGGCAGGGGCATGGCAGTAGGCGGCAGTGATGGTGAACTGTCCGCCGGCGCCGGCACAGCCTGCACCAAGGAGTGCAAGGAGCTGCCAGATGGTCATGGGGTGAAAGTCGAAAATGAGAAACGGCGCCATGCACAGGCATGAAAAACCGGAGAAGAACTGCACGATGAACTTGCCGGGAACGCCCTTTTGTCCAAGGATACGAACCATAGCGTAGGCAGCGCCGGCTGCAATGCCGCCGCAGAGTCCTGCGAAGGAGCCTTTGAAATCCGTGAAGTCGAGCGTTGGCTTGACGATGAGGATCGAGCCAAGAAATGCCGTCAGCACCGCCAATCCCTGCATGGGACGCAGACGTTCCCGGAGCAGCAGCCACGAAAAGATGATCGTGAAAAACGGTGACATTTTATTCAGCATGGATGCGTCCGACAGCACGAGATGGTCGATGGCGTAGTAATTGCAGATGATGCCGACCGTGCCGAATGCAGAACGCAGCATCAACGGCACAACGGAGCCCTTCGGCAGGGAAAAGCCCTTGCTGTCCGGCAGAAACATGAAAAGCGCCACGACCAGGGCAACGAGGTTGCGGAAGAAGCTTTTCTGCGGCGCCGGTAAGTCCCCGGCAGCCCGTACAAATGCATTCATACAGGCAAAGCAGAAGGCGGATGCGATGATGAGCAGAATGGCTCGGACTTTCGGTGAGATTCGTTTCATAGGATGCTCCTTACTATCTATGTTATGCAAAGCAGTGCGCTGCGATGCGCCTTGACAAGAACTGCCGGACGTGCTACAATAATATAAAGATAAACAACTGCGAAAGGGGGGCGGCTCTTGGATCGAATCAGCTATCGTGTGGCGCTCGGCGGCATCGTGGCGGCGTTCTGCCTGGTCGGGATGTTTCTCACAGGGGTGTTTCCGCTGCTGTATCTGGTGTTTCCAATGATCGCAGGTGTGCTGCTCCTCATCATTGTGGAGGAGGTCGGCACGCAATGGGCATGGGTGACTTACGTGACGGTCAGCCTGCTGTCCCTGTTTGTGACCTACGATAAGGAAGCAGCGCTGATCTTTATCATGTTCTTCGGGTGCTACCCCATTTACCAGCAATTCCTTGTCCGCATCCGTCCCAGACTGCTGCGCCTTGCTGTAAAGCTCCTGATCTTCAATGTGACCATGGTGCTGTACTTCCGGCTGAATGTCTACGTGCTCGGACTGGATGACCTGCTCGAAGCGATGGAGGTTTTCGGGAAGTACGGCGGAGCGATCATGCTCACCATCCTCAATCCCTTCTTCCTCATGTATGACTACTCCCTCTCTGGTCTGATACGACTGTACCGGGGAATGCTCAAGCCACGTATCACAGGCAAAAAACGATGACCAGCCAGAGAAAAAAGGCTGGTCGTTTTTGCGTTCGGGGCATGGCTGGTGTTTGATACTATTATACAACACCGGCAGCGAAAAGTCAAGCGGATCCCGTTCTGCTGGGGGATCTGCGTGGGATACGGGATATCCCCCATGGACGCTGCCTGAAAATTTTCTGTGAAAACTTTCACTCTCCCTCTTGCAATTTGTGTCGATTTGTGGTATGATATAAGATAGGGTAAATTGGGATATGACAGGTTTTGACCGTTTTTCCCAAGAAATAGCATTTCTTACAAATGCCAAAATATTTTCGTGCGCACCCCGCACGGGTAGGGAGAGAAGCTATGCCAAAGAAACAGGATATCCACAAGATTATGATCATCGGCTCAGGTCCGATCATCATCGGTCAGGCGTGTGAGTTTGACTATTCCGGTACACAGGCTTGCAAGGCGCTGCGCCAGCTCGGCTATGAGATCGTACTGGTCAACTCCAATCCGGCAACCATCATGACTGACCCGGATGTGGCTGACATCACCTATATCGAGCCGCTCAACCTCGACAGACTCACCCAGATCATTGACAAGGAGCGCCCGGATGCTCTCCTGCCGAACCTCGGCGGTCAGTCCGGTCTGAACCTCTGCTCTGAGCTGTCCAATGCCGGCGTACTCGACAAGTACAACGTCAAGGTCATCGGCGTTCAGGTCGATGCCATCGAGCGTGGTGAGGACAGAATCGAATTCAAGGAGACCATGAACAAGCTCGGCATCGAGATGCCCCGTTCCCATGAGGCATACTCCGTTGAGGAGGCTGTCAAGATCGCTGAGGAGCTGCACTATCCGGTCGTTCTGCGTCCGGCATACACCATGGGCGGCGCCGGCGGCGGTATGGTCTACAATGTGGATGAGCTGAAGGTCGTATGTGAGAGAGGTCTCCAGGCTTCCCTCGTGCATCAGGTACTCGTTGAGGAGTGCATCAGCGGCTGGGAGGAGCTTGAGCTCGAGGTCGTTCGTGATGCCAAGAACAACAAGATCACCGTTTGCTTCATCGAGAACATCGACCCCATCGGCGTACATACCGGTGACTCCTTCTGCTCCGCTCCGATGCTGACCATCTCTGAGGACGTTCAGAAGAAGCTCCAGGAATACTCCTATAAGATCATTGAGGAAGTACAGGTCATCGGCGGATGTAACTGCCAGTTTGCACATGACCCCAAGACCGGCAGAATCGTTGTCATCGAGATCAATCCGAGAACCTCCCGTTCTTCGGCACTCGCATCCAAGGCAACCGGTTTCCCGATCGCTCTGGTCTCTGCAATGCTCGCTTGCGGTCTGACCCTCGATGAGATTCCCTGCGGCAAGTACGGCACACTGGATAAATATGTTCCGGACGGCGACTATGTGGTTATCAAGTTCGCAAGATGGGCATTTGAGAAGTTCAAGGGCGCTGAGGACAAGCTCGGCACACAGATGCGAGCTGTCGGCGAGGTCATGTCCATCGGCAAGACCTATAAGGAAGCCTTCCAGAAGGCGATCCGTTCTCTGGAGACCGGCAGATACGGTCTGGGCTTTGCAAAGGACTTCAATTCCAAGACCAAGGAGGAGCTCCTCGGAATGCTCCATCAGCCTTCCAGCGAGCGCCAGTTCATCATCTACGAGGCTCTGCGCAAGGGCGCAACCGTTGATGAGATCTACGAGCTGACCAAGATCAAGCATTACTTCCTGAACGAGATGCTCGATCTCGTCAAGGAGGAGGAAGCGCTGCTCCAGAATAAGGGCGCAGTTCCGGCTGCTGACGTTCTGCGTCAGGCAAAGCTCGACGGCTTCTCCGACCGTTATCTCTCCCAGATCCTTGAGGTCTCTGAGGAATCCATCCGTGAAGCACGCTATGCTGCCGGTATCAGGGAAGCATGGGAGGGCATACACGTTTCCTCTACCAAGGATGCGGCATACTACTACTCCACCTACCACCTCTCTGAGGATAAATCTCCCTGCAATACCGATAAGCCGAAGATCATGATCCTCGGCGGCGGTCCGAACAGAATCGGTCAGGGTATTGAGTTCGACTACTGCTGCGTTCATGCGGCACTTGCCCTCAAGAAGCTCGGCTTCGAGAGCATTATCGTCAACTGCAACCCGGAGACCGTTTCCACCGACTACGATACTTCCGACAAGCTCTACTTTGAGCCGCTGACGCTGGAGGATGTGCTGTCCATCCACGAGAAGGAGAAGCCGGTCGGTGTCATTGCACAGTTCGGCGGTCAGACACCTCTGAACCTTGCAAACGACCTGAAGAAGTACGGCGTCAACATCCTCGGTACCTCTCCGGAGACCATCGACCTTGCAGAGGACAGAGACCACTTCCGTGCGATGATGGAGAAGCTGAACATCCCGATGCCTGAGGCTGGCATGGCTGTCAATGTAGACGAAGCGCTTGAGATCGCCAATAAGATCGGCTATCCGGTTATGGTTCGTCCGTCCTACGTTCTGGGCGGCAGAGGCATGGAGGTCGTTCATGATGACGAGATGATGCGTGTATACATGAGCGCCGCTGTTGGCGTGACACCGGATCGTCCGATCCTTATCGACCGCTTCCTCAACCACGCAACCGAGTGCGAGGCAGATGCGATTTCCGACGGCACCAACTGCTTTGTTCCGGCGGTTATGGAGCATATCGAGCTTGCCGGCGTTCACTCTGGTGACTCCGCTTGCATCCTCCCGTCCAAGAACCTCACCGAGCAGCAGGTTGCGACCATCAAGGACTACACCAGAAAGATCGCCGTTGAAATGGGCGTTCGTGGTCTGATGAATATGCAGTATGCGATCGAGGGTGACACGGTTTACGTGCTCGAAGCAAATCCGAGAGCATCCCGTACCGTTCCGCTCGTATCCAAGGTTTGCTCTATCAACATGGTGCAGATCGCTACCCAGATTATCACCTCTGAGCTGACCGGCAATCCTTCTCCGGTTCCGACCCTGAAGGACAAGATCATCAAGCACTATGGCGTTAAGGAAGCTGTCTTCCCGTTCAATATGTTCCAGGAGGTAGACCCTGTCCTCGGACCGGAGATGCGTTCCACCGGCGAGGTTCTGGGTATTTCCGAGAGCTTTGGCGAGGCTTACTACAAGGCACAGGAGGCGACCCAGACCAAGCTGCCGTCTGAGGGCACAGTTCTGCTCTCTGTATGCGAGCGTGACAAGCCTGAGCTGCCGGAGCTTGCCAAGGCATTCCATGAGCTTGGCTTCAAGATCCTGGCTACCCACAAGTGCTACAAGCTCCTTCAGTCTGAAGGCATCCCGTGCGAGCGTGTCTTCAAGATGTACGAGGGCGGCAGACCGCACATCGGTGACTGCATCGCCAACGGCGAGATCCAGCTCATCGTCAATACCCCCATCGGCAAGGAGAGTATGCATGACGACAGCTACATCCGTAAGGCTGCCATCAAGCACCGCATCCCCTACATCACCACCATGGCTGCTGCAAAGGCATCCGCTGAGGGTATCCGTGCCATCAAGGAGAACGAGCACTTCGGTGTCAAGTCCCTCCAGGCACATCATGATGAGATCCTGGAAGCTTAAAGATTTCTTTTCAGGATTTAAGGTTTCTTAAAAATAATATGACTCCCCTGAGAGCGTGTGACGCTTTTGGGGGAGATTTTTTGTGCGATGCTGCGACGTTTTTGGCGGTTTTCTAAAATTTTACAATTTTTTTGAATTTTTCTGATAGTTTTAAGATAGTTTTAAGAAACTTTCTGTATAATAATGACAATCCCACAGGGAAGGGATTATTGGGAAGCCAGACAAGCTGATGGCCGAGCTCCACAGCATTTCGGAAGTTCGCCGCACGGATGGAAGAAAAACCAAAGAGCCGGCACCTGCTTGAAGGCACTCACAATCGGGTAAAGCGTAAAAAACGAAAACAACACTATTATAGAAAAGGGGAAATGTAAGATGAAGAAGAATCGAATCACAAGCGCCATTGCAAGTGCAGCCGCAGTCGCAGTTATGTGTGCAGCACTTCCGGTCATGAATCTGTCCGCAGCACAGCCTGGTTCCGGCGACCTCGATAAGGATGGTCAGACCGGCGTGACCGACATCGTGATGCTCACCAAGTACCTGCATGGTACCCAGCAGCTTGGCAGAACCGCTACCACCAATGCCGATATGACCGGCGACGGCACCATCGATGTATTCGATCTGTCCGTGATGAAGCG
>CACXGK010000093.1 GCA_902767115.1 uncultured Ruminococcus sp. | reverse complement strand
ATGTCCGACAGAAACGGCAGAAAGGTTTTAGCTCGCAGGAGAGCAAAGGGCAGAAAGAGACTTTCCCATTGACGAGTCAGACCACAAATCGTGAATTTGTGGTCTTTTTGTTTTATGAAAAGTCTGTGAGGTGCGCAGAACGATGATTTACACGGAAATTATGAAACAGAATAAGGCGTTTCAGCTCTGCTATCATAAGGGTAAGAGTTTTGTTTCCAAGTTCGTCATTGTGTACGCTCGCCCCAATCAATGCCCGTTCAACCGTCTGGGTATTACGACTGGTAAGAAAGTCGGCAACGCCGTCTGCCGGAGCAGAGCCAGAAGGCTCATCCGGCAGGCATGGCGTGAAAATGAGCTTGCCGCACCCATCGGATTGGACATTGTGATCGTGGCAAGAGCCGGACTTGCGGATTGCAGTTCGGTAGAGCTGAGCCATTACTTCAAGAAATACGGTATGCCTTTGCTGCATCGCATTTATGCAGGAGAGGACCCGATGCCGAGACAGTATGGGCGCAGTCAGCGCCGTAAATCATGAAATTCTTACTGCTGCTGCCGATACGGTTTTACAAGAGGTTCATCTCTCCCTTGTTTCCGCCGTGCTGCCGGTTTTACCCGACGTGTTCGACATATGCCATGCAGGCAATCGAGCGCTTTGGTGCGGTGAAGGGACTGTATCTGGGGCTGCGCAGGTTGCTCCGGTGCCATCCGTGGTCACCGGGCGGTATAGATGAGGTACCTGATACCTTCCGCTGGAGGCGTGTGCGCTATCCGGTTTCTAAAAAATAGTGACGGAATATAGAGAAATTTTCTTTTTTGTTTGTTTTGTGTTGTGCTTTGAGATTAGAAATCTGCCTGCTCCCTGATTCGCTAAAATCTTGCGGGTGCAGGGCGGTCACCGCCCTGCCGAGGGAGGTTTAGGAGGGGCGAGCAGCCCCTCCTAATCGGGCGCACGCCCGAAAAAACGTTTTCTGATCCAGATAATAAGGAATGAGGGCTAAAAATTGAATTTTATTATTGACTTGATCGCAATCCCGCTTGGATTTATCATGAGACTGATCTACAGCGGGGTGGGAAATTATGGTATTGCCATTATCCTGTTCACGCTGGTGACCAAGCTGATCCTGCTGCCGGTTTCCTACAAGCAGCAGAAAAACTCTGCGAGATTGCAGCTTATCAATCCCAAGCTCAAAAAGCTCCAGGAAAAGTATAAGGACAAGCCGGAAAAGATGCAGCTTGAACAGACCAAGCTCTATCAGGAGGAGAATATCAACCCCTATTCCTCGTGCCTGACGTCCTTTATTCCGCTGATTCTGCTGTGGGGCGTGCTTGCCGTTGTGTATAAGCCCATGACCTATATCATGCGCTATGACAAGGCAGTTGTCGAGGAGGCAAAGTCCATCGTCCTCCAGCTTGACCCCGATTCCCAGAAGACTCTGAGCAAAAATAGTATGCGTCAGGAGCTTATCATCATGGGCAAGCTCCAGGATCCTGCATTTGCAGATGATTTCATCGCTGTCATCCGTGACGGCAAGGTGACTGTCACCGATAAGGACGGAAACGAGTCCGAACAGAAGCTCTCTGCCATCGATACACAGTTCGTTCCGACTGTCGATGAGTTTGCAGAGACCTTCGTCATCGGCGGCACAAATCTCAGTGAGACCCCGAACATCAACCCGACCAAGAACTCGACCCCGTTTTTGTTCCTGATCCCGATCCTGTCCGGTCTCATGCAGCTTGCTATGACCATTTATATGCAGTATATGCAGAAGAAACGCAACCCCGATATGCCCGGCATGGGTGCGATGAACGGTATGCTGTATTTTATGCCGCTGTTCTCTGTATGGCTCGCATTTACCGTGCCTGCCGGCGTCGGCTTCTATTGGCTGTGTTCCTCCGCTTTCTCGTTCCTCCAGTCCGTGCTCCTCTATGCGTGGTTCAATGACGCAAGAGTCGAGAAGATCGGCGAGGCAGAACGTGCCAAGGCTAAGAAACAGAAGCGCCGCCCCTCTATGATGCAGATGATGCTCGAACAGCAGGAGGAAATGCTCCGCCAGCAGGGCGGCTCCGATTCCCCTAAGCTTGCCGGCGGCCCCTCCAATCGTGTACGCTACTCTGACGACGACGGCGAACGTAAATTGTCCCGTTCCGAGCAGGAAGAATATAATACCGCAGTCATTCGTGAAGCCAGAAAGCGTATGGCATCCAAGTACGGCGAGGAAGATGCCGCTGCTCCGTCAGAGCAAAATAAGAAAAAGAAAAAGTAAGGGAGGTCTTGCGTATGACACAGAATTTTTCCGCAAAGACAGTTGAAGAGGCGAAACAGCTCGCAGCCCGTGCGTTTGGCGCACCGATTTCAGACATCACCTTTGAGGTGATCGAGGAGCCGAAACGTGGCTTCTTCGGATTTGCAAAGGGTAACGCAACCGTTCGTGCAACCTATGTTTCCATTGATGTTTCTACCACCGACCGCAGTGCTGTCGAGACTGAGGTGAAGGAGATCGTTCCGGAACCTGTGGAGTATGATACCGTCGCAGAGGATACCACCGCTGAGGACACTGCCGCTGAGGATACCACTGCTGCGGAAGCTGCCCCGGCACAGGAGCCGTCCTTCTTCGAGAAGGCTGCGGAAAAGGTCGATTCCATCGTCGAAAAGGCTGCCGAGGAGGTTACTCCGTTCGTTGAAAAGGCTGTCGCAGAGGTTGCTCCCGTTGTCGAGAAGGCTGTCGAGGGAGTTTCTCCCGTCGTGGAGAAGGCTGCCGCAGAGGTCGCTCCGGTTGTCGAGAAGGCTGCTGCGGAGTTCACCGGCAAGTCCGATAAGCCCACCGAGGAAAAGCGCACACCCCTTCAGCTCGATGAGGAGCTCATCACCGGCGAGCCCAGCGAGGCTGCCCTCGAAAAGATCGAAAAGGCAAAGACTTACCTCATGTCCATCCTCAAGGAAATGGGCGTGGAGGCTGAGCTTCAGGTCAATGCAGGCGCTGAGAGCGCTATGATCGAGATCGTTTCCGCCAACAGCGGTACCGTTATCGGTAAGCGTGGCGAGACCCTCGATGCTCTCCAGTACCTTACCTTCATGATCGCTAACCGTGGCGATAAGGAGTACTACCGCATTATCCTCAATTCCGCCAACTACCGTGAGCGCCGCCGCAAGACCCTGGAGGAGCTTGCAGCCAAGATCGCACGCAATGTGCTGCGCAGCGGCAGACAGACCACGCTGGAGCCGATGAATCCTTACGAGCGCCGCATCATTCACTCTGCGATCGCAGAGATCGAGGGCGTAAGCTCCCGAAGCGTCGGCGAGGAGCCGTACCGCAAGGTCATCATTTCCTCCACCTCCCGTCCGGCAAGACGTGGCGGCGGCAGAGGCCGCAATGACCGCAATGACCGTCAGGGCGGCGGCAGAAATGACCGCAGACGTGGCGGCAGAAATGACCGCAGACGCAATGAAGTCCCGTCCGAGCGCATCTCGATGGATTCGATGAAGACTTCCTTCGAGAAGGATTACAAGCGCCCGAAGGCAGAGGACGAGATCAATGCTGGTCTGTACGGCAAGATCGAGTTCTGATTATTACATACGCATTTGAAGGGGGCTGGAGGTTTCAGCCCCCTTTCTTTTGCTGGTTCTGATTAAATTCAAACTTCGAGGTGCAGGGGATCGCATCCCCTGCCGAGGAGGGTTTAGGGAGGGCGAGTAGCCCTCCCTTATCGGGCGAAAGCCCGAATGATATCCCTCCATTTAAGGAGGTTCCCATGACAGACACCATCGCTGCGATTGCAACGCCGCAGGGGACTGGCGGCATGGCGGTGATTCGCATTTCCGGTACGGATGCGATCAGCCGTGCGGACGAGATCTTTCGTCCTGTGCGTGGCAAAAAGCCCTCCGAGATGGAGGGGTATACCTGTGCTTACGGGCACATTTTCAGGGACGGCGAACGGCTCGATGACGTGGTGCTCACGGTGTTCCGGGCGCCGCATAGCTATACGGGCGAGGACGTGGTGGAAATTTCCTGCCACGGCGGACGGTACCTCACAGAACAGATCTTGCGCACCGTCTTTTGCGAGGACGTCCGGCTGGCGCAGCCGGGGGAGTTTACCAAACGTGCCTTCCTCGCCGGCAAGCTCTCCCTCACCCAGGCGGAAGCCGTTGCCGACCTCATTGCCGCTTCGGGCGAAAATGCCATGAAAGCCGCAAGGTCGCTGCGTGACGGCGCTACGTTCCGGCGGATTCATGCCTGCTCCGAGACCTTGCTCATGTTGCTGTCTGACCTCGCAGTCTGGGCGGATTACCCGGACGAGGATATCCCGGCGGTGGACGGCGACACGCTGGCAGCTCGGCTCGAAGCCCTTTTGGACGAGATGCGCACGCTCCTGTCTACCTACGACTACGGCAGAATTTTGCGTGAGGGGCTGCATACCGCCATTGTCGGCAAGCCCAATGTCGGGAAATCCACCCTCTTTAATGCTCTGTCCGGCTACGAACGCAGCATCGTCACCGACATCGCCGGTACGACACGGGACGTCGTCGAGGAATCCATCCGGGTCGGCGGCGTCATGCTCCGGCTGTCCGATACCGCCGGCGTCCGGGATACCGACGAGCAGATCGAACGCATCGGCGTGGAACGTTCCTGGCAGTACCTTGAACAAGCCGACCTCGTCCTCGCTGTATTCGACACCAGTCGATTATTGGACGAGGAAGATCAGAAACTCCTTGCACGGCTGCCGCTGGAGCGAACCATTTGCATTTGCAATAAGTCCGACCTTGCAAAAGCATGGGAGCCGGAAACGCTTGGATTCTCGGATTCTATTGAAATATCGGCGAAAACCGGCGACCGCCTTCCGAAGCTCGAACAGGCGGTGGAGCGCTTTTGCGCAAGACGTGCCGTCCCGGCGGAGGACGGACTCATCGCCAATGAACGCCAGCGCTCGTGTCTGATGCAGGCAATTGACGCCGTGCAGGAGGGTCTGGATGCGCTGCGGATGGGGCTCGCTTACGATGCGGTGACGGTTTCGCTCGATGCGGCGGAGGATGCGCTTTTGCAGCTCACCGGCGAGCGCATCACAGAGCGTGTCGCAGACACCGTCTTTGAACGATTTTGTGTAGGAAAGTAGGCATTTTCATGGAAAACAGCTTTGATGTCATCATCGTCGGCGCCGGTCACGCCGGCGTGGAGGCAGGACTTGCGAGCGCTCGGCTTGGCGCCCGGACGCTCCTGCTGACCATTTCCCTTGACCAGATCGCCAATATGCCCTGCAATCCGTCCATCGGCGGCACGGCGAAAGGCCACCTCGTCCGGGAGATCGACGCCCTCGGCGGAGAAATGGGCAAGGCGGCAGATGCGTGCTTCATCCAGAGCCGGATGCTCAACCGGGGCAAGGGGTCTGCGGTTCACAGCCTGCGTGTGCAGGCGGATCGGGTGCGGTACCATTCGTATATGAAACACGTCTGTGAGATGCAGGAAAATTTGTTCGTCAAGCAGGACGAGGCGGTGCAGGTGCTTGTGGAAAACGGTGCCGTACAGGGCGTGCTTGGCAAGCTCGGCACGGAATATCACGCAAAATCGGTGGTAATTGCCACCGGCACCTACCTCAAGGGCAAAACTCACGTCGGTGAGGCAAGCTACGAAAGCGGCCCCGACAGCGCACTCCCGGCTAATGCGCTTGGTGAACAGCTAAGGGAACTGCTCCCCATTCGGCGGTTCAAGACCGGCACGCCCTGCCGTGTCCACAAGCGGAGCATTGATTTTGATGTGCTCGAACGGCAGGACGGAGATGCCGATATTACGGCATTTTCCTTTGAAAACGACGGGCGTCTATTTGAGAACAAAGTCTCCTGCTATGTCTCCTACACCAATGCCCGCACCCACGAGGTCATTCGTGCGAACCTCCACCGTTCGCCGCTGTACGCCGGCAGAATTGAAGGCGTGGGACCTCGTTATTGCCCATCTATCGAGGATAAAGTCGTGCGCTTTGCGGACAAGGAACGCCACCAGCTCTTTATCGAGCCGATGGGGCTTGACACCGAGGAGTACTACCTCCAGGGCATGAGCTCGTCGCTCCCGGCGGATGTGCAACTCGCATTTCTGCGCACCATCAAGGGCTTGGAGAACGTCGAGATCATGCGCCCGGCGTATGCGATCGAGTACGACTGCATTGACCCGACCGCTCTCTTCCCGACCCTCGAAACCAAAGCGATTCGGGGACTTTACGGTGCCGGGCAGTTCAACGGCAGCTCTGGCTATGAGGAAGCCGGTGCGCAAGGGCTCGTTGCCGGCATCAACGCTGCAAGGTCAGCGCTGGGGCTGGAGCCCGTCATTCTGGAGCGCTCCGGTTCCTACATCGGCACGCTGATCGACGACCTCGTTTCCAAGGGCTGCTCCGACCCGTACCGCATGATGACCTCCCGGAGTGAGTATCGGCTGGTGCTGCGGCAGGACAATGCCGATCAGAGACTTATGCCCATCGGACGGGAGATCGGACTGCTCCCGGAGGAGCGCTATCAGGCGATGCTTACGAAATATGACCATGTTGCGAAGGAAATTCGCCGCATCCAGCACACGAACCTCGCCCCCTCGCCGGAGCTCAACACCCTTTTGGAGGAGTACGGCACCTCGCCCCTGACCACCGGCTGCAAGGTCGCTGACCTCGTGCGCCGTCCGCAGCTTGGGTATGCGATGCTTGCCGCATTCGACCCGGAGCGTCCTGAACTCACGCCGGAGGAACAGGAGCAGGTCGAGATCCAGATCAAGTACGAGGGGTACATCCAGCGGCAGAACCTTGCCATCGATGCGGCGAAAAAGCTCGAAGCCAAGAAGCTCCCCCACGATGCGGATTACACGCAGGTACGTGGTTTGCGGCTCGAAGCCGCCGAAAAACTGCAAAAGCTCCGCCCGGTCAGCATAGGGCAGGCGTCCCGCATTTCGGGAGTTTCGCCTGCGGACATTACCGTGCTGCTCGTCTGGCTGGAGCAAATGAAGGAGGAACACCATGCTCCCGGAGTTTGAGAGCGCAAAAGCGCTGTTTTCACTGTATGATCTGGAAGTTTCACGTGAAACATATCAGAAATTGGAGGATTACGCCGCATTCCTGGTGGCGTACAACGAGAATGTCAATCTCACCGCCATCACGGACGGCGACGGCATCCTAAAGAAGCACTTCATCGATAGTTTGCTTTTGCACGGCATTTGCAAGGCGCAGTTTCCGGAGGGCGGCAGGGTGCTCGATATCGGCAGCGGCGCCGGATTTCCGGGGGTTCCGCTCGCTTTGCAGCGCCCTGATCTGCGCATCACGCTGCTCGATTCATTGAATAAGCGTATCATGTTTTTGCAGCAGCTTTGCGAAAAACTGGGACTTTCCTATGAAGCCGTTCACGGCAGGGCAGAGCAGTTGGCAAAGGACGAGACTTACCGGGAGCAGTTTGATGTCGTGACCGCAAGGGCGGTGGCGGCGCTGCCGACTTTGGCAGAATATTCGCTTCCCTTCGTCAAAATCGGCGGTTACTGGATCGCTATGAAGGGACCCGGCGAGGACGTGCAGCCGGCATTGCAGGCGATGCATGTGCTCGGCGGCAAGCTCATCGACACCCAGCGTTACACCCTCCCCGACGGCGAGGAAAGGGTGATTTATGTCGTAAAAAAATTGAGCCCGACGCCGACAAAATTCCCACGAAACAGCGGTCAGATCAAGGCGAAACCGCTGTAAGGGCGTTTCAATATGTAAGGAAATCCGTTATTCTCAGCAGAAATAACGGATTTTTTTTGTGGAAATCCCGCCCCCGGACTGGTATAATGGTAAGTACAGAGATACACCACAACCCACAAGGAGGCAGCTATGGCAGGAATTTTTTCACTGATGAAGGAACGAACCAAGGAGCAAAGAATCGTGCAGATCCCAATTGCGGAAATTTTCCCGAATCCGCACCAACCAAGGGTGCTTTTTTCGGCGGATGAGCTCCGTGCGCTCTCGGACAGCATCCGGCAGAACGGGATTTTACAGCCACTGACTGTGCGGTTTTGCAGCGAGCACTACGAGCTGATCGCCGGGGAACGGCGGCTTCGGGCGGCAAAATTGGCTGGATTGCTTGCAGTTCCGTGCATCGTTATGGAGATCAGCGACCGCAGCTCGGCAATTTTGGCACTGGTCGAGAATATCCAGCGTGCCGATCTGAATTTCTTCGAGGAGGCAGCAGCCCTCGAAAAGCTCATCACTTGCTACGGCATGACGCAGGAGGACGCCGCATTGCAGCTCGGACGTGCCCAAAGCACCGTGGCGAACAAGCTCCGGCTCCTGCGTCTGACCGAACCCGAACGCCAGCTCATCCTCGACAATCATCTCACCGAACGTCACGCCCGTGCGCTTTTGCGGCTCGGAAATCCGCAGGTGAGGCTAGATGCGCTTGACAAGATCATCAAGCTTGGACTGAATGTCGAAAAATCGGAGCTCATGATCGAGGATTTGCTCGGAAAATCTCGCAACGCCTGTAATTTCCGGCGTCGGACAGCGCTGTTTCGGGACGTGCGGCTGTTCAGCAACACCATCACCAAAGCCGTTGAAACCATGCAGGCAGCCGGCATCCCGGCGGCAAGCCAGAAAATGCAGTTTGAGGATTACATCGAATACCGCATCCGCATCCCCCTCGACGGCGAACAAACCCACGTTTCCACATGATTCCACAAATTGTTTCACATGAAACAAAGGATTTCGCCGCTTGCGAGCGGCGACCAGGGACTCCGTCCCTGGACCCTGCAAACTTTTTTTTGAGAAAAAAAGTTTGATCAAAAAAATCAAGTTGATCATTGATTGGCATGAAAAATGATAAAATTGTAGGTGCAGGACGGTCACCGTCCTGCCGAGGGTCAAGGGGCGAGAAGCCCCTTGCAGGGGTATAGGGGGCAGCGCCCCCTAATCGGGCGTTAGCCCGAAAAAAACTCCCGGAAAACAGAAAATTTCCCATAAAACAGCTTTACAAATGCCTGCAAACATGGTATAATAATTAATGTATGGCGAAACTAAATGATAGAGAAAGGGGCGGCTGTATGGGAAAAGTGATCGCTGTGGCGAACCAGAAGGGCGGCGTGGGCAAATCTACCACCGTCGTAAATCTGGCTGCATACCTCGGATCCCGTGGAAAATCGGTGCTTTGCATCGACACGGATGCGCAGGGTAACGCTACCACCGGCTTTGGCATCAAGAAAAAAAGGCTTGCTGCGACGGCTTATGATATCTTCATCGGCAAGGCGAAAATGGAGGATGCCATCATCCAGACCGAATTTGAAAATGTATCCGTGGTTCCGGCAACGGCTGACCTTGCCGGCGCTGAGGTCGAGCTTGTGCAGATGGAGGATCGCTTCCGCCGGCTCAAGGCGCAGGTGCTCACCGTCAAGGACAAGTACGACTTCATTCTGATCGACTGTCCGCCGGCGCTCGGACTGCTCACCCTCAACGGGCTCACCGCCTGCGATGAGGTGCTCATCCCGATGCTTGCGGAATTTTATGCGCTGCAGGGGCTGACCCAGCTCATGCACACACTGCGCATCGTTCGGGGGAACTACAACCCCTCGCTCGACATCTGCGGCATTCTGTTCACCATGTACGACAACCGGCTGAACGTGTCACGTCAGGTTGTGGACGAGGTGGCAAAATATTTCCCGGAAAAGATCTTTCAGACGAAGATTCCCCGAAATGTCCGCCTTTCCGAAGCCCCCAGCTATGGCAAGCCGGTCATGTATTACGACAAGTCCTCCAAGGGCGCATTGTTCTATGAGCTGCTTGGTATGGAAGTGCTCGGTGAGGAATTTGACAACAAAACGAAATGGCGGATGCGCAGGGCGATGACCTGATCCGCCGGAAAGGATTGATTCTATGGCAATCGGAGGACTTGGCGGCGGTCTGAGCTCCCTGTTTGAGGAGGATGCGACCGAGGTACAAGCCAAAAAAACGGTGCGGCTCTCCGAAATTGAACCGAATCGTTCGCAGCCACGTAAGAATTTCGATGAAACTGCCATTTCTGCACTCGCAGATTCCATCCGGGAGCACGGCGTTTTGCAGCCGCTGCTCGTGCGTCCGCTGCCGGCTGGCGGCTATCAGATCGTTGCCGGTGAGCGCAGATGGCGTGCGGCTCGGATGCTCGGAATGGACGAGATCCCGGTCGTGATCCGGGAGCTTTCCGACCTCGAAACGGCGCAGATCGCCCTGATTGAGAATTTGCAGCGTGAAAACCTCAACCCCATTGAAGAAGCGCTCGGCTATCGCAGATTGCAGGATGATTTTGATATGAAGCAGGAGGATATTGCCAAGACTGTGGGAAAATCCCGCAGCGCTGTCGCAAATGCAGTACGCCTGCTGCGCCTTCCGGAGGAAGTGCAAAATCTCCTGATCGACGGCTCTTTGACCGCCGGTCATGCAAGAGCTCTGCTCGGCTTTGCAGATGAAGTGCAGATGATCGCAGCGGCGTATAAGGCGGCAGAAGGTTTGCTGACCGTGCGCCAGCTCGAAAAAATGGCGCAGGCGCTTGATGCACAGGAGGAGGTTGAACCTGCCTCCCCCCGGATGAACGTTCTGTACGGCGAGGTCGAGCAGTCCTTGCATGACCGCCTCGGACGCAAGGTCAAGGTGCAGTTCGGCAAGAATAAGGGCACGCTGACGCTCGAATTCTACGACGACGACGACCTCAAAGCGCTCGCACATCTGCTTTCCCCTGAGGAATAACACTATAATTGTTTCACATGAAACACGAAAGGAAGAATACATATGCTGGATATCAAGTTTGTAAGAACCAACCCTGACGCAGTCAAGGAGAATATCAAGAAGAAGTTCCAGGACGAGAAGCTGCCGCTGGTCGATGAAGTCATTGCGCTCGACAAGCAGTTCCGTGAGGCAAAGCAGAAGGGCGACGACCTCCGTGCGCAGAAAAAGACCCTGAGCAAGCAGGTCGGCAAGTGGATCGCATCCGGCGAGGTTTCCGGTCCGGAGGAAGCAAAAGCACGCATTGCGGAGGAAAATGCCAAGATCGACGCTGAGATGGACGCTCTCGGCAAGAGCGAGGACGAGCTTCAGGCACAGATCCGCAAGATCATGATGGTCATTCCGAACATCATCGATCCGTCCGTTCCGATCGGTAAGGACGACAGCGAAAATGTCGAGATTGAGCGCTTTGGCGACCCGTTTGTACCGGATTTCGAGGTGCCGCACCACGAGGATATCATGAAGAAGCTCTGCGGCATCGACAAGGAAGCTGCCGGTAGAACCTCCGGCAACGGTTTCTATTACCTGAGCGGCGATGTGGCTCGCCTGCACTCCTCCGTGCTGAGCTACGCCCGTGATTTCATGATCAACAGAGGTTTCACGTACTACATTCCGCCTTTCATGATCCGTTCCAACGTCGTGACCGGCGTTATGAGCTTTGCGGAGATGGAGAACATGATGTACAAGATCGAGGGCGAAGATCTCTACCTGATCGGTACCTCCGAGCACTCCATGATCGGCAAGTTTATTGACACCATCCTCCCGGAAAAGTCCCTGCCGCAGACGCTGACAAGCTATTCTCCGTGCTTCCGCAAGGAAGTCGGTGCGCACGGCATCGAGGAGCGTGGTGTGTACAGAATCCACCAGTTTGAGAAGCAGGAAATGGTCGTTGTCTGCAAGCCTGAGGAATCCCCGAAGTGGTACGATATCATGTGGCAGAATACCGTTGATTTCTTCCGCAGCCTGGACATTCCGGTGCGCACGCTGGAGTGCTGTTCCGGTGACCTTGCTGACCTGAAGGTAAAGTCCTGTGACGTTGAGGCATGGTCGCCCCGTCAGAAGAAGTACTTCGAGGTCGGCTCCTGCTCGAATCTCGGTGACGCACAGGCACGCCGCCTGCAGATTCGTGTTGCCGGCGAGGACGGCAAGAAGTATCTTCCGCACACCCTGAACAATACTGTCGTTGCACCGCCGAGAATGCTCATTGCTTTCCTCGAAAACAACCTCAACGAAGACGGCAGCATCCGCATTCCTGTTGCGCTTCGCCCCTACATGGGCGGTCAGGAAGTCATTCCGGTGCCGGAGCAGAAGTAACAAACGCTACCTGCATGGCTGTGCAGCGAGCTTTTTTCTGAGGAGGTTTGCTGTGAAATATACCGGGTTTTTCAGCCTTGTGATGACTGCTGCCGCTGTGCTGTGGATGATGCTGTCTGCTGTGACCGTTCATGCAGAGAATATCTCTTTTACATTGGAGCCGTATGTGCTTACGGAACAAAGAATCGAGGAATCAGGCTATATGCCGCTGACAGAAGAACAGAGGGGTATAGGGATCCTGTGCTTCTCGGTATCTGGCACGGGGCAGATTGCGGTGGGTTACGGCTATACTTCGCCGTTTGTCAGTATATACGGCGCAGACGGAGCGTTTCAGTCCGGCTTTCAGCTCGATACACATGGCGGCGTCTACGATCTGGAATGGCAGGAGGATTTCCTGTGGGTCTATATTGTCCGCAGTGATACGGCTATGCGGATCATGCCGGGAGAGGGCGTGCAGGCGATCTGTGACATCCCGGATACCGTCGGGAATAACAGCGCTTGGAATCAGCTTTCTGCGCAGAAGCAAGTCATAAACGGCAGTGAATACCGTCTGCGGGAGCATTACACCAGCTTCTTTACACATAAGGCGGACACGATCGTGAGAATCGAGCCGGACGGGAGCGAGACCATCGTGTTCAGCATCCAGCCGGAAGCAGAAAAATATGCAAAGGAACTGGTGATACTGGCTGTGATCGCATTCAGCATGATCCTAACGGCATTTCTGATCATGCGGCATTCACCAAAGGAACAAACTTAGTATAGTAAAAGCAGCATCCCTCACAGGATGCTGCTTTGTTTCATGTGAAACATCAATCGACAAAAACTGCCGTTCCGGTGCGGATGACCTCGCGCGTGCCGTCCGCGTGCTCAACGATCAGCCCCGCATCGTCTGCGTAGCCGACCGCCTTTGCAATGCACTCGCCCGCTGCGGCTTTCACCTGCACCATCCTGCCGATGGTCATGGAGTGTTCGGTGTAGATCGGGAGGTAGGTTCGCTCCAAAATGCCGTCAATAAAGCGCTCCAGATGCCTGCAAATGGCGGCGCAAAGCTCGAATCTGCGCAGCTTTTGACCGGTTTCGGCCTCAATGTCGGTGACGATGCTCCGCAGTTCCTCCGGGAGGTTCGGGTCGGGGTGGAGGTTGATGCCGATGCCGATCACGAGGTAGTCCATGGTGAGCATTTCGGCGTTGAAGCTGCCCTCGGAGAGAATGCCGCAGAGCTTCCGACCGTTGAGAAACAGGTCGTTGACCCACTTGATCTTGGTGACAATGCCGAATTCCGCCAGTGCCTCATGCACCGCAGAAGCCGTACACGCCGTGATCGCCATCATGTCCGAAAATGGCAGGTCAGGCCGCAGCAGGATCGTCATGTACAGTCCGCCCTCCGGCGAGTGAAAATGCTTGCCGAGCCTCCCTTTTCCGGCGGTCTGCTTGTCCGCAATGATGACCGTTCCAGCCGGCGCACCCTTGGCTGCAAGCTCCTTGGCGTAGTCATTGGTAGAACCAATTTCCTCGAAATACTGCGCTTTCCACCTCGTATGACAATTTATCGTCAGCGACTCAAAATATGCCGCATTGAATACATCCGGCGGTGCATTCAGCTTGTATCCACGCCGGGTCACGGACGAAATATCCACGCCCTCGGCTTTGAGCTGCTCGATGGCTTTCCAGATCGCCGTCCGGCTCACGTTGAGCTGCGCTGCCAGTCCGCTGCCGGAGCAATACCGGTCTCCGGCGAGCATCAGCACGCCCAGCACTTCATCCCGTAAACTCATGCTATCACGCTCCTATCCCTACCAGTATACCACATTTTGCGCCGTTTTGCAAGCATTTTCCGGGATTTCCCGGCATATACTGTCCCATCAAGGAATGGGAGGATGGCTATGGAGAACGAATTTCATATTGCACTTGCCGGCAACCCGAATGTGGGCAAATCGACCTTGTTCAACGCCCTCACCGGCGCCCGGCAGCACACGGGAAACTGGGCTGGCAAGACGGTGGAAAGTGCGCAGGGGCATTTTGTGTTTCACATGAAACATTTCGAGTTGACCGACCTGCCGGGAATCTATTCACTGCGTGGCAGCGCGGCTGAAGAACAGGCGGCTGCGCAGTATTTGTGTGGAAACCAGCCGGATGTGGTGATCGTGGTGTGTGATGCGTGCTGCCTTGAACGAAATTTGCCGCTGCTCCTGCAAGTCCGGGAGCTTTGCCAACGGGTGGTGCTCTGCGTGAATCTGATGGACGAAGCGGCAGCAAAGGGCATCGAGGTGGACATCGAACGTCTCTCGCAACTCCTCCGCATCCCGGCAGTCGGGATGCAGGCAAGGGACGGGCAGATGGAGCCGCTGCTCGAAACCTTGGTGGAAACCCTCGAATCACCGTCCCAATGCACCCCACCAGTCACCTACGACGACGAGATCGAAGCTCGCCTGCAAGTTCTCACAGACCTTCTGAAAGCGCAGGATATCGGGATTCCGGCGAGGTTTGCTGCAGTGCAGTTACTTGCCGGCGATGCGGAAATGCAGCACCGCCTCAAGGAAAACGACCTGCCGCCGCACATCGCCATGCACACGTCCGAACTGATCGAGCACCTCACGCTGCAAGGCTGGGATGCGCAGCGAATCCGGGACAGTCTTGCCGCATCGACTCTGCAAATGGCACGGGAGATCACCGCTGAATGCGTCAAAACCCCACAGCAAAGCGATATCCGTGACCGCCGCATTGATAAAATCCTGCTCGGACGCAGCGGCATTCCCGTGATGCTCCTGCTGCTTGCCGGCATCCTGTGGTTCACGATCGCCGGCGCCGACAAGCCTTCGGAATGGCTTGGAAGTGTCCTGTTCGGGGCAGGGGAGTACCTCCGGGGCGGCTTGCGGCTCTGCCACGCACCCCTCTGGTGCGAAAGCCTGCTCGTGGACGGCATCTGGCGGACGGTGGCGTGGGTCGTTGCCGTGATGCTGCCGCCGATGGCGATTTTCTTTCCGTTGTTCACGCTGCTGGAGGATGTCGGCTACCTGCCGAGGGCGGCATTCCTGCTCGACCGACCGCTGCGGCGTTCCGGCGCCTGCGGTAAGCAAGCGCTGACCATGTGTATGGGGCTCGGCTGCAATGCCTGCGGCGTGACCGGCTGCCGCATCATCGACAGCCCGAAGGAACGCCTGACTGCCATGCTCACCAACGTCTTTATGCCGTGCAACGGGCGCTTTCCGCTGCTTATCACGCTGAGCACGATGTTTCTCGTGACCGCACCCGGAATGCTCGGAACGCTCGAAAGCACGGGAATCCTGGCACTTCTGATCGTACTCGGCACCTTCGTGACACTCCTCGTGTCCAAAGTCCTCACCGCCGCCATCCTGAAGGGCGAGGGCAGCGCCTTCATGCTCGAACTGCCGCCGTACCGGGTGCCGCAGGTGGGAAAGGTGCTGTTGCGCTCGCTTCTTGACCGGACAATATTTGTGCTTGGCAGGGCGTGCGCAGCGGCGGCGCCGGCAGGACTTTTGCTCTGGATTATGGCAAATGTGCAGGTCGGCGGCGGCAATCTCCTGACCCTTGCCGCCGGATACCTTGACCCGGCAGCAAGCTGGTTCGGGCTGGACGGGATGATTTTGCTGGCATTTCTGCTGGGCGCACCGGCGAACGAGATCGTGCTCCCGGTCATTCTCATGGGTTATCTCTCACAGGGAAACCTCACGGAACTCACCGACCCGACCGCCATCCGTGACATCCTCCTGCAACACGGCTGGACGGCGGAAACAGCGCTGTGTACCATGCTTTTTTCGCTGCTGCATTTTCCTTGCACGACCACGATCCTGACCATCCGCAAGGAAAGCGGCAGCCGCAAATGGACGCTTGCCGCCGTCCTTATTCCGACATTGTGCGGACTGCTGGCGTGTCTGGCGGTGCATCTGCTGTGTCAAGCCCTGTGACCGGAGCATAGACTGACAGCGGAGGTGATCGGATGTTCAGGGCAAGTCTGCTGGCGGCGGCGGTGTGCATGGATACATTTTTTGCGGCGATGGGGTGCAGTCTGAGCGGCATCCACATCCCAAAGCGCTGTGCTGCGGTCATCAGCCTGACGGGCTGCGTGATGCTCGGCATTTCGCTGCTGGCGGCGCAAATCGCAGCGGCATTTCTTCCGGAACGTCTTTGCCGATACGGCGGTGCGGCAGTTTTGTGCAGCCTGGGCGCTGTGCAGCTCATGCGTGAGGGCTTGCAGGCGTTATTCCGGGCGCACAAGCCGCATTTCCGGTGGCGGACGCTGGGGCTGGTGATCGAGATCTGCTTTGACGAGACCCTCGCCGACGCCGACGGCTCCAAGACCCTGAGCCTGGGGGAAGCGGCAGCATTTGCGGCGGCATTATCGCTCGATTCGCTGGCAAGCGGACTGGGCGCTGGCATCGAAACGGCGTGGATCCTGCCGTGTCTGGGGCTGACACTCGTGCTGGGCTTCACCCTCACCCTCCTCGGCGCCCACCTCGGCAAACGCTGCAAGGCAAGACGCCTGCAATGGCTGGGCGGCGTGATGCTGATTCTGCTGGGGGTGGTGAGGGTTTGGTAACGTAAGAGATACGTAGTGTTTTGTCGGCTTTCGCCGACTTAGGAGGGGCTACTCGCCCCTCCTAAACCTCCCTCGGCAGGACTATGCAGCCCTGCACCCGCAGTTTTATTTTCAATAAATATCATGATGTTGCTAACATCACATCCTTATAGTCCAACTCTATAACATCCAATAGATTTTTCAAAATTGCATAGAACCTGAATCTATGATATAATATAGATACAAACTATAGCGAAAGGAAGTTCACACCATGAAAATTGAAACCAAATGCCTGCATGAAGGATACAAGCCGGAGAATGGCGGACCCGGCGCACTGCCGATCGTGCAGAGCACGACCTATGTATTTGATTCCACTCAGCATATTGCAGACCTGTTTGATATGCCGACGGAGTGTATGTATTCCCGTTTTGCAAACCCCACGGTTGACGCTGTGGAAAAGAAGATCGCCGCCCTCGAAGGCGGTGTTGGTGCGATGTGTACCACTTCCGGTCAGGCTGCATCGCTCCTGTCCGTTCTGAACCTTGCCAATGCCGGCGACAGCATCCTCGCTGTCAGCTCTCTGTACGGCGGCACGGTCAATCTGTTCGCTGTTTCCCTGAAGAAGCTCGGCATCGAGTGCATTTTCGTTGACCCGGAGGCTGACGAGGCAACTCTCGAAGCTGCCATCAAGCCCAACACCCGTCTGGTATTCGGCGAGACTCTGGCAAACCCGGCTCTGAACGTATTTGATATCGAGCGCTTTGCAAACTTTGCGCACAAGCACAAGATCCCGCTGATCGTGGACAATACCTTCCCGACCCCGATCCTGTGCCGCCCGTTTGAGTTCGGTGCAGATATCGTGGTTCACTCCACCACCAAGTACATGGACGGCCATGCACTCCAGGGCGGCGGCGTGATCGTAGATTCCGGCAATTTCGACTGGGCAAACGGCAATTTCCCTGACTTCACCGAGCCGGATGAGAGCTATCACGGCGTAGTATACACCAAGGAATTCGGCAAGATGGCATACATCATCAAGGCAAGAATGCAGCTCATGCGTGACTTCGGCTGCTACCCGGCTGCCAATTCCGCATTCCTCCTGAACATCGGTCTGGAGACCCTCGCTGTCCGCATGGAGCGCTACTGCAAGAATGCAATGATCGTTGCAGAGTTCCTGAACGGCTGTGAGGATGTGGCATCCGTTTCCTATCCGGGTCTGCCGGGGGACAAGTACTACGAGCGTGCCAAGAAGTATCTCCCGAACGGTGCCAGCGGCGTGATTTCCTTCAACATCAAGGGCGGCAGAGAGCGTGCGACCAAGTTCATGGATGCGCTCCAGCTTGCTAAGCGTGAGGTACACGTTGCCGACATCCGCACCTGCGTACTGCATCCGGCAAGCATGACCCACCGCCAGCTCACCGACGAGCAGCTCGTGGCAGCCGGCATTGATGCAGGTCTGATCCGCTTCTCTGTTGGTCTGGAAAATGTCGAGGACATCCTTGCAGACATCAAGCAGGCATTCGAGGCAAGCAAATAAGCAGCGTGACGCTGCATCCATGTGTCCCCCAATGCGGCTCACGCCGCAAAGGGGAAACTCTATTACGGCTGAACACCCCTCCGTCCCTACGGCGGAGGGTATCATCATAGGAGGACAAAATCATGAAATGGGTAAAACGAATGGGTATCTGGCTGGCTGGGATGCTGGTGATCTTGCTGCTGGCAAGTATTGTCGGGGCGGTTGCTGTCCGGGCGATCGGCGTCAATGTGCTGATGCCGTCCATGTACGGCTACTCGAAGAAAATGATATTCCCGGAGGAAGTTCCAACGGCACCGGACGAGCTGAAGAAGCTCCATGCAAAGCTCGGCGTCCGTTCCATCCTGGGCGACATCCGGCTCGAACCCTCGAAGGAAGATGTCAATCTCCTCAAAAAGTTCCTGTACGGGGATCTGTATGTGGATGAGAGCATCATCTTCACCGATCCGGAGGGGACATATCCGCTGTCGTCCGGCATCTTTGCAGCGGTTTGTGATGAGAATATCGAGGGGCTGTCCCTCATTCAGACCATCGGACTGATCGACGTCCGGTCGTTTGCGCAGGCGGAGGGAACGGATGAGCTGACCGAGGTTCTGAAAGCGCACCCCGAAGCTGCCATCCGCCTGAACGCCTACACGGTTGACCAATACCTGATCGAGCCGGTGCGCATCACCGTGGAGAGCGTGGACGGTTCGACCGAGTATCTGCAATGCGACTTCCCCTCGCAGGGTGACGTCATCGAGACCGACACCTGCTATATCAAGAGCGAGGAAATGGATTATCTGGGAGACAAACTTGCGCTTGCCAAGGAAGGCGAGCGTGCCAGTGACCGCACCGCTGCCAAGCTCTTAGAGACCTTCCCGTTTGGTGAGAAGAACATCGAGGAGCAGAAGAACCACTACGGCATCGGCTCGATCACGGCGACCCGCATCGAGACCTCCGAGGACGGCTACGGCATGATCACCGTGCTGCGGTTCAACTACCTGCGCACGATCTTGCTGCACAGCGCAGTCCTGGGCGGCATCTTTACAGTGATCCTGTTCCTGATCTTCCTGGTACGGGACAGACGCTCCGCATAGCAAAAATACCCCTCCCCCGTTTTGCATCCAAATGCAGCAGGGGAGGGGTTCTTTCACGCAAATACGTCTGATCGGCACAGCAGGGGACTTTGGGAACATATGGTCGGATGGTGGAAATTTGTCGTCAGAGGATGAGGCAGATGAGCCCGGAGCAGCCCTCGTTGATGATGCGTTCCAAGGTCTCCTGGAGCTTGAGCCGTGCTTCGATGGGCATTTTGCAGAGCTTGGAATGCAGCCCCTCGCCCACCAGCTCATGCAGCGACTTCCCGAAAATATTCGACTCCCAGATGCGAGCCGGGTCCTCCTCGAAGCCTTGCAGGAGGTACATGACCAGTTCCTCCGACTGCTTTTCCGAGCCGACAATGGGACTCACGGTCGTGGTGATGCCGGCTTTCATCATGTGGATGGACGGGGCGGAGGCTTTCAGGCGCACGCCGTACTTGCCGCCCTGCCGGATGATCTCCGGTTCTTCGAGATGCAGCTCGTCGATGTCGGGCATGACAATGCCGTAGCCGGTGGCTTCGACCTCACGCAGGGCAGGTTCGATCCGGGCGTAAGCCTTCTTCACGCTGCAAAGCTCCCGGAGGACTTCGAGCAGTCCTGCCTCATCCCGGATGGAAAGCCCGGTCGCTTCGCTCAAAATCCCAAAGAACAGTGCAGGGTCGAGTGTGACTGTGATCGTGACCGTTCCGGTGCCAAGGTCAATGCCCGTCACCTCCGCACGGGTAATGTATTCGCAGTCGCAGATGGGCGCCGCAAGCCCAGCCGCATCCCGGACGGTGGAAAGCCCCTGCGCCGCACAGCGGATGGCAGAAAAGACAGCGTCCTTGACGGGGTGTGTTTTGTCGAGCATCGAGATCCAGCCCGGCATGGCAAACCCGACCTCCCGCACCGGAAACGCATACAACAGCTCCGTGAGGATGCTGCGGATGTCGGCTTCGGTCAATTGCGTGCAGCTCACCGGCAGGACGGATGCGCCGTAGCGCTCCCGGAGCTGCGCAGCAAGACTGCGTGCGGCGTCCGTGTCGGGCTGGACGCAGTTGAGCAGGACGATAAAGGGCTTGCCGAGTGACTGCAATTCCCGGATGACCCGTTCCTCACATTCGGCGTATTCCTCCCGTGGAATATCGCTGATGCTGCCGTCGGTCGTGACGACCAGTCCGACAGTGGCGTGTTCGGTGATGACCTTCTGCGTGCCGATCTCGGCTGCCATATTGAAGGGGATGGCTTCGTCAAACCAGGCGGTCTGTACCATCCGGGGCATTTCGTTTTCGATGTAGCCGAGGGCGGAGGGGACGATGTAGCCAACGCAGTCGATCATCCTCGCCCGGAACTGCGCCCCGTCCGAAAGCGTGACGTCCACCGCTTCCTCCGGGATGAATTTCGGTTCGGTGGTCATGATGGTCTTGCCGGCGCCGGACTGGGGGAGCTCATCGACCGCCCGTTCCCGTTTGGGAATGTCGGTGATGTGGGGGATGATGAGCTGTTCCATAAAGCGCTGGATGAGCGTGGATTTTCCCGTCCGGACAGGTCCGACCACGCCGATGTAAATGTCGCCGCCCGTCCGCCGGGCAATGTCAGTGTAAATATCATGCATGGTTGCTCTGCCTCCTTTAGTGGCTTGTCACGATCGGAATGAGGAGCATTCCGGGTTCGGTGAGGGTATCCTGTGTCAGATCGTTTTCCTCGATGATGGCGTCCACGCTGGTGTGGCAGCGCTTGGCGATATCCCAGACAGGCTCACCGGCTTTGCCGTAGTAGAGCTTGAGGGCGAAATTGTGGGGATGTATTGTTTCCTCATCGACCGAAAGCGCCGAGAGCACCTGCAAGCGTTCGCAATGCGTCAGCTCACCCTCGATGCGCAGATCGCCCCGGAGCGAGACCTCCCCGGCAGAGGTGAGCGTGTAGCTGCAATTCTCACAAGCGGCACGAACCAGCAGCAGATCTTCATTCCTGAGACCGGCAGGAGAGAGCGTATGCGAAAAGGCTTCCTCGGATTCCAGCAGGCGTGGTGTGCCGTCAGATTCCCGGACGAGTACATTCCAGAGGAGCATTCCGGACACCTCCGCCGAGCCGTCCCCGGTCTGTACGCTGACATTGCGCACCTCGCACCACGCGTCATACACGCAGTCGATCTCGCTGCACGGGATGCGGCATTCGCAGAGCTTGTTTTCCGTGATGGGAACCGGTGCGCCGGCAATGCAGAGCTCTGTGTGCTCGCAGGTACACGGATGCTCGGTCGAGAAGGCATCACAGAGCAGCGTTTCCGACCCGATGCGCACCGCCTTGCACACGACCCGGAGCTCTGCCTCGCATTTGAGTGCGTCACCGCCGGCGGCAGGTTTGAGGTCGCAGCTAAGCACCTGACACCGCACCTGCACGTCATCCTGCTCCTCGAAATCGCTGCTGTCGAGCATCTGGCTGAACGGAATGGAAAAGCTCATCGGTTCAAGGCTCCCATCCCCATCCCGTTCGCAGGCGTAGAGAATGTGCAGCCGCAGCTCTCCCTGCACGCAGCGCTTGCCGGAAACGGTACGCAGTGACAGGTCAGCGGTGCTGGCATCATAGCGGACGATGTGCAGAAGCGCCGGCTGTGCAGAGCCGAGTTCGAGGTCTTCCGTGAGGATGATACTCTGGGAAGCCTGCAACAGCGTTTGCGGAAACTCCCTGACCATGCGCCGCAGCTCCAGCCCCTTGCCCTGCGCATCGGACAAAACCTCCTGCCGCACACGGGAGACTGTTCGGATGCGGATGGTCACAGCGCCCCGGACGTCCAGTCGTCTGCCGCTGACGGCACGGCAGTTGACATAATCGACCTCAGGGGAGATTTCCACCGAAACGTCGTCCCCCTGTGGAAGATCGGCAGTCCGGGAAAAGAGGAGATTCTGTGTGACGCATTGGATGAGATGGGAATGCTCGCTGCAATAGAGGATGCGCACCTGCGCACGCAGCTCATAGGAAAGCCTGCCGCCGCTGACAGATTCGCTCAGAATGGCAGGCGTGACAAAGCATTTGACAAGCTTGCAGACATCGGGGTAATAGTCAGGCAGCACGTAGTCCAGTTCCAGTCCCTGTTCCTGTAGGATACTGCCCAAAGGCTCCGCCGTCAGCACGGCAGCACGCCGGGTTGTAAGTTCCATACTCTGTACCTCCTCGAAGTTTTGGATGGTAGAGTGTATGCGGGGAATGCCGTGGATATGCCCCGGCGGCAGATGTCCTCCCAATGCCTGCGGCAACGGTCGGACGGCAACCCCACCCCCAACCCCCTCCCCGGTGGGGAGGGGGCTTTTCTTTGGGTTATTTAGAAGGCATTCTTTCTGGGGAAGGGTATTGGGGGCTCAATGCCAACAACTTAAGCGTTATTGGCATTGCACCCCGCATAAAAAATCAAATAGAATATTTGGGACAAAACACCTTGCGCTGAT
>CACXGK010000092.1 GCA_902767115.1 uncultured Ruminococcus sp. | reverse complement strand
TCATTTTTTTGCACCCCATGAAATGTGGATTAAGCCCGAAACATAGCCATTTCAGGGGGTCAGATTTCAGATTTCACTTTCCTTATAAGGCAGTGATAGATAAAACGTCTTCGTCTATCAAACACCCCTACAGAACCACCAGACATAGCTTTGCCCCCTTTGGCGTAAGCCATTGGGGGCATTGCGGACAATAGAAAACGGACTTGACAGAACCGCTATTGCATCAGCGGCGATCCGCCGCCTCCTAACTTCTAACTTCTAACTTCTCAAAGTTCCTCATTTCACCGGCAGCGTAATGATCTCCACGACACGCTTCAAAATATTGAGGGAATCGGTGGAATCGATCTCGTTGTTGAGGTCAACGTCTGCGGAGGACTTGGCGTTCTTGTCCAGGGTACCGGAGCCAAGGAGGAAGCGGTTCAGGGCGATCACGTCCATGATATCGACCACGCCGTCGAGGTTCACATCGCCGTACAGAACGTTCTCCGGTGCATTCGTCGGCTCCTCTGTAGGCTTGTCAGTCGGCTCCTCTGTGGGCGTGTCGGTGGGGTCTTCGAGGGACTTGCTCTCGTAGACAACGGTCACGGTCGTGTACTCAAATACCACATCATCCGCAGGCTCACCCTCCTCTGCATCCGCAGAAGCCGTCCACCAGTGACGCATCTCCAGGAAGTTGTCTGCCAGGTAAGCTTCGACCTTCTCCTTGTCGGCATCGGTCTCGCCGGGTTCCAGATAGGTGCCGTCAAAGACGACCTCGACCTCGGTGTCGCCGGCATTCCACTGGTACTCCTTGTAACCCCAGAAGGGTACATCGGAATCCTGCTCCAGCTTCATGAGCTTGGACGAGCACAGGCAGCCGCCGCCGCAGTACCATGCCGCATCGGTGGTGCTTTCGGACTTCACGCCGATGATGATCTTGGAAAGGGGCGTGGGGTCGGAGATCGGGATGATCTTGCCCTCTTCGCCGTCCTCCAGTTCGTTGTAATCAAAGGTCTCCTCGGTCTTTTCGACAACAGCGGTCTTGGGGGTGATGGTCAATGTCACATCCGCATATGCCATGCCGCCCAGGTCGTAGGACTCATCCTCCGGAAGCACATAGCCCTGCGGAACGTTGACGACACGGATGGTATCATATGCATCGCTGGAGGAAACGATCACAGACTTCTCCTCAGAGATCCAGGTATCGCCGCTGGAAACCATCTCGATCTTGACACCCGGAACGGGCTTGCCGGTCTCGCTGTCTACCACGAGCACGCTTGCGTTATACATGGGGGTAGCTGTCGGGGGCTGTGTGGGAGGAAGTGTTTCGGTGGGAATTTGCTCGGTCGGGTCAGGCTGTGCAGAGCCCTTGGGCACGGCGTAGAGACCATAGACGGTCATTGCCTTGCTGGTAGCGCTCAGGAAGAAGTCGGACATATCGTCCAGAGTGTGACCCTTTGCGGAGATCGCCGTCTGGATGTCGTCATAGGTAAAGGTCATGGTAAAGGGGGTCTCGGTGGTATCGGAGGATGCGATGCGATCCCAGATCTTGTCGCCGTTGCCCTGGAGCACGAGCTCCGGCTCGGCAGCGGACTTGTAGTACATCACGAAGTCATAATTCTCATTGACATAGTCCTGCCAGTCCGGAATGGAAATATTCTCCCAGACCTTGAGCTCGGTGCCTTCCTCGCTCTTGTAGAGCTCCTTCCAGTCGGAGCCGATGGACAGCTTGTCCCACGAGAATGTCGGCTCGGTCGCCTTCTCGTAGTCCTTCATATTGGACTGGATGCCGTAAACATCCATCATCGCCTGTACGACCGGCTTGGACTGGGTATACCAGGTGCAGGTGTCACGGTAGAGATAGCCGTGTGCCTCGCCGTCCGAACGGTTGACAACGTTGTTGTCCCAGAGGACGCACGGGATGCCCTTTGCCTTTGCCTTGGTGAGGTAGTCGGTCGCCCACTTGCAGCGAGCTTCGGTGTTGTCGAAGTCGGAAGCGGAGAACTCACCGATGATGATGGGAACATTCTTCTCCTCGGAGATCTGACCGAGGTAATCGAACATATTGGTCAGCTCTGCCTCATAATCCGCACCCCAGCCGGAAGCACCGGGGAAATCGTGGTTTGCCTTGTCGTCCGTTGCCATTGTGAAATAGTACGGTGTATAGGCATGAACGGAGAGTGCGACATTGCCTGCGCCCTCCGGGATCTCGATATTGCGGATGGCGGTCTTGTCATTGGAAGCGCAGTAGCCGGGGAGCATCAGGAGGCGCTCCTTGTTGGCAGCAGAGCCGTTGCTGCGAACGGTCTTGACGAACGCAGCATTGAGCTTGTTGATATAGTTTGTGGTGTAGCCGTCGTCACCGGTACCGTTGCCCCACTCCTGAACACGGGGGTTCTTGGTCTGACGGGGCTCATTCATGCCCTCGAAGATGAGGTGCTGGTCGTAGTCCTTGAAGGTCTCTGCGACCTGTGTCCAGATGGAGGTCAGCTTGCTCTCCGCCTCAGCGTAGGTGGCATCATCAAAGACCGGTACATTGACCCAGTCCTCGTGGTGAACGTTGAGGATGACGAACATATCCCGGTCGATGGCGTAGTCTACGGTCTTCTTGACATAGCCCATCCATTCGTCATTGACGAGATACATCTGGGAATCCTCGTCCCATTCGATGTGCTGATACCAGGTAGTGGGGATACGCACGGTATTGAAGCCGGCGTCCTTGACTGCCTGGAACTGGTCAGCATTCGGCTCCGGGTTGCCCCAAGCCTTGGCGAATTTCCCCGGCGGGGAGGTGATGGTGAGCTTGGAATCGGTGGAATCGAGCGTGTTGCCGAGGTTCCAGCCGATCTTCATCTGGCTGACGATGCCCTTGGCGTCCTTGCCGGACAAGGTGGCAGCGTTGACGGTCGGCATCGGCAAAGTGCTGAGCACGGAGACCGCCATTGCAGCAGCGGACAGTGCAGCCGTCAGCCGATGGGTCTGGTGTTTCTTCATAGGTATCTACTCCCTTCATCTTGCGTCCGGTGTCCTCTCAAACCGAACAGCTTCATCACGCACCCGGCGTCCTCTCAAACCGGATGCTTCTCTGTCTGCGGCATACCGTGCGTGCAGACACGATATCCCGGAATTCCTCTTTATGAAAAGCATCTCACGATCTCTTTTCATTGATTCTATTATACAATTATTTTGTCGCACTGTCAATGGAAAATAGGCAGTTTTGCCGGTTTCAATATGTAAATCTTTTGAATATTGAAAAATCAGTGAAACAAGTTTACACTATATTCATAGATTGAGAGTGTCCAGCTTTTCACTGTCCGCCCCAAAGATCGGGCGTGCAAGCAGGCTGTCCCTTGCGGCATCGAGGGAGGGGTAGGTCTTCCAGGAGAGGGCGTTGCTTTCGAGGTTCGGCGGCACGAGATCAGGGATCTGCACCGGGAACATCCCGGCACGGTAGGCGCTGCGCAGCCCGTTGACGGAGTCCTCAAATGCAAGGCACTGTCCCGGCTCCAAGCCAATGGCATCGCAGGCTTTGCGGTAAATTTCGGGGTGGGGCTTGCCGTGCTCGACGGTATCGCCGGTGACAACGGCATCGAAGTAATCGAGGAGCCCTGCACGATTCAACTGGTCACGCACGGTGACGCTTCTCGTGGAGCTTGCGACCGCAAGGCGCAGCCCACGGGCTTTGAGGGCAGAGAGGATCTCAGCCGCCCCTGCCTTGACAGGCACCTCCACGTCCGTGATAGCATGAGAGAGCGCACGAGTTCTCGCCCGGAACGCTTCAAAGGGGAAGTCCGCCCCCATACGGCTCAGGAGCACCTCCCGGTCGCCGGCTTCGTTGCGACCGATGCAGGCAAGGAGAATGCCGTCGATGTCCTCGATGCCGAATTCCGGAGCAGCCTTGCGCCAGGAATCTCTTGCAACACGCTCGGTATCGAGCAGGAGCCCGTCCATGTCAAATACCGCCCCCCGGATATCGTCCGGGTCGCCGAACGGAAAGACACGGGTGCCGGGGAACTGCTTTTCGTAGAGGTCAAAGAGCAAGTCCTGGAAGCTGTAGGGAATGACCTGATGGGTGTCGAGGAGGGCTTTCCACTCCTGACGGGTGACCCATTTCGCCTCTGCGACTTCCTCCGGCTGGAGGGTGAGGGGCGTGCGGCTGTCGATCTGCACCATCCAGTAGTCATCAAAGGTCTTGGGTGCCCGGAAGGAAAAGACGGGCTCGGTATCGGACAGATCGAGGGTGAGTCCGAGTTCTTCAGCCGCTTCACGCTCTGCTGCCCTGCGGCTGTCGTCACCGGTCTGTGCAATGCCGCCGAGGGAGATGTCCCACATCCCCGGCCAGCTTGCCTTGTCGTCCACCCGGCGCTGCACGAGGAGCCTGCCCTGCTCATCAAAGACGAACAGATGGATCACGAGAATATACTCGTCCGCCTGCCGTCTTGTCCCCCGCAGGACTTTTTTGCCTGTGAGATTGCGGTGAATGTCGTAAATATCCTGGTACTCTGCCATAATATGCCTCCTTGTGGCGTGTGCGTGTGTGATTTGCGATTCCTACTTATTATAATGCATTAAGAGTTTTTTGTCAATATGAGTGAGAAGTTAGAAGTTTTTTGAGTTAGGAGTTAGAAGTTAGAAGTTAGGAGTTGTGGTGTCGCCTATCGGCGACCTATTTTAGAAATGGGCGCCATTCCTTATTCTTAAAACCTATCAGCATATAGTCGCTCAGAGCAAACAATATTACCAGCTTTGAGCCCTTTGCCGTAAGGCATTGGGCTCATTGCGGACACCGAAGGACGGACTTGAAAGAACCGCTATTGCATCAGCGGCGATCCGCCGCTAAAATCCGTCCGGCGTAAGCCGGACACATTCACTTCTCACTTCTAACTCCCCATACGCTTGACGCCCGGTCGATTCTGTGTTATAATAAAGGTATCTATCGTTTCAAAACAGAAAGGAGCCTTTTCATGGCTGATATTGTAACAAGATTTGCGCCGTCCCCGACGGGCTTCATGCACATTGGCAATCTGCGGACTGCTCTGTATTCCTACCTTCTGGCGAAGTCCCAGGGGGGCAAGTTCATCCTGCGTATCGAGGATACCGACCAGGTGCGCCTTGTCGAGGGGGCGACCGATGTTATCATCAGTACCCTCAAGCAGACCGGGATCGACTACGATGAGGGCCCCGGTGTCGGCGGCGAGCATGGTCCCTATGTGCAGTCCGAGCGTCTGCCGATCTATAAGGAGTATGCCGAGAAGCTCGTGAAAGCCGGTCATGCGTACTATTGCTTCTGCACCCAGGAGCGCCTGGAATCCCTGAAGGACGAGAACGGCATCGGCGGCTATGACGGTCACTGCCGCAATCT
>CACXGK010000091.1 GCA_902767115.1 uncultured Ruminococcus sp. | reverse complement strand
CTTTGCGGGCTTCTCGCCAAGATCAAGCATCTCCAGCACCTCACCGAGCTTAGTGCGGGGAGTAATCGTAAACTGTGCGTTAAAAGTTGTCTTGTTTTCCATAATAAGTTCCTTTCTGCAAGGAACACACTGCGGAGAATGCTCACGCACAGACTGCCCAGTCATCAAAAAACGCACACAGGCAGCAGAATGCCAGACGGATCAAAGGCATATGCTATGCTGCGATCATTGACCGCAGAAGTTACCTCTGCATTTTCCGTCTTATGAGCATTCATCCGCCAGTGTGCACCCTGACTAACAAATGTAATTATTCTTTATTTCACACGCCGGTCAGCGTTGAAAACGAAGTAGGATGCGGGCTCGTTGATAGACTATTTCATGGTAAAGCTTCCTTTCTGAATATGGGGTGGCTTATGGGCATAAAAAATGCCGGATGCATACACAGGGATAGAACATTCAGCACCTGTACCGTTCCGCAGGATAGACCTGTGGTATCCGGTTCCGTGCTGTATGAACATCCGCTGCCGTATGCATCCGGCGTAAGATATTATTTTTGGTCTTGGATCGGCGGCCGGAGCAGCTCTGTGGCTGTGTCCGTTGTTCGTTCCTTGACTGTAGCTATATCATACCACAAAAAATCCGACCTGAACAGGCAAAAAAATGCCCCCCTTCCAAATGCTTTTGCGCTCCGTTTTATATAACTTTCCAAGCAAATTTGTGCGATTTCAACATCTAGATGTGCTTTGTCGTTCGTTCGGTTGACAAATACGCAAAAACAGGGTAGGCAAAAAAATGCCTACCCCATAAAATCTTCGGAGAATCCACCAAACGATCAGGCTTTTTTCTGCCTACCACAGGAGAGCAAAAAAATACAGCCGGATTTCTCCGACTGTATTGAAAGTTTTCGCTTTAGATTTGTATTACGAGCATACCGCGCATAATGCAGGCTCCGCTGAGGCTGCTTTTGCTTTTCGGGGTCTTCTCTTAAATGTCAGACTCTCATCAACCAGCGGCGGTTGGTTGCAGGCGATCAGCGCAAGATTAAATGTGTGGACAGTTTCACGGTAATACTCGTGTATGAACACTTTGATGATCTCATGATATAAGCAATTTTCCCATTTTGCCGGTGATTTGTCAACCAGATCAATAATCTCCTCCGGTGTCATGCCCAGGGAAAGTCCGATTGCAACGACCTCACCGACGGTGACACCCTTGACCGCACCTCTGAGTATTTTGTGGAATCTGTTCTCTTCTATCATAGACATTTCCTGTAATTGCCCTTCTGTAAGCCCAACGATTTCCATGTTCTTCTTGATTGTAAAAAGGAACTCCTCACGGATCTTCAGCGGCAGATCATATCTTGTCGCAGCACGCTGGAGCACCTCGTCAATGGCTGTCTGACTCAGCTCTGCGCTTGCCATTCCGCGCTTATCGATGTTGTTCAGTACACCGTAAGTAAACTCGTTATCCTCATGCTCGTGATGAATCGTGAATTTCAAGCAGCACCTGCCGACATCTTTTAATGCCCCAGGCGTCAGACTGCGTCCACGTTTACCAAAAGTAATATAATCAGGGTGGTTCAGGCAGACGAAACCGTCTACATAAACAAACAGTTCGTGGGACAATAATACGTTCAGTACCGGATCATTTGCCCTCAATGCATTCAGTACATCACTTTCAATGGAATAGGACTCGTTATATCGCAGCTCCCCGCTCCACGAATGGCGGGGAAGATAGCCGCCGTTGCAGTGTACCAGCACACCATTTACCGCAGTGTTGCCAAGCTCCTTCTGTCGGTTGCGGGTAGTCTCTTTGGATGTACCGAAGAACGCCGCTACCTGGCTGATCGTCTTTTCTACAGCCATACCATGATTATAGTATCTCTGATCGTTTGCCTGCTGATATTGCTGTGTCAGTATGGCTGTCTGTGCAGCGGGCATGCGTACACGAGGAGTCATGGCTCTCGCCTGACGTTCGATGGTGCGAAGCTCTTCACGTTCGCCTTCCTCATGCAGTATCGTTTCCAGATCACATGACAATCCTGCAAACTCCATACGCTGCCGATGAACAGACTGCATTTTCTGACACGGCTGATGCCAGAAAATATGGTTACACTCATGTGCGATGCTGTCTTCCGTGAAATCGTAGTTTTTACCGCGATTGGCTGCCGGATCAACCAGAATGGTCTTTTCCTTAAAGATCCTGGTCTCCATGATACCCTTATCAGGATTGAATACTCTGATATCCGAATCCTCAAACAAAACTCTGGCTCTGAACCGGCTGTTTTCAGAAAGGAATGCGTCTTTGACGGTATAGCCCATGTTATAAGCAAGCTCACGGGTATCTACATGGCAAGGATAGCGCAAAGCCTTGTCATAGTAAGTCCGCAGCAGCTCTGTCGCGCCCTCCTCCAGATCGGAATACCGAAAATCCGGAGCGAGGCAATCTGTCAGCGACCACCCCTTCATATTGTCCGCCGGTCTGTAGATGCTGACTTCCAGTTCTCCCATCAGATCATTCTGTACAGACCGGATCGTGCGGAACCGATACCACTCCGTCACCGGGATCGTATGACTGCCATAGTGCGCAAGGAGGCTTGCGATTACGATCACATCATGACAGAAGGTTGTCTCATTCATTCGGGTAAGATATGTCGTTTTGATCTTTGTCTCTGCAACCTGGAAACTGGTGTGAGCCGCAGGGAAGCCAAGTTTTTTCCCGATGCTGATCTCTTTATTATAAAAGAGCCAGTCCAGTGTTGCTTTGTAATCTACAGGCTCATACCAGTTCAGGAAATCGCTGAACAGGATGATCTGAGGCTTTTCCTCTGCCCACAGTGGGTTCTGGTGCATATGGAAAAAACCTGATGCCGCTGCGTCCTCTCTGTACAGCAATGGACCTGCGTCGAATCCATTGTCGTAGAATGCGCTGTAGTCTGCGCATCCGTCAAAATTGTTAGTATACAATACTTCCATTAGTTTACCTCACTTATTTGTAATCAGACGTACCCGGAAGCGCCCGGAGAAGTCAGGTCTGAGAACCTCTGAAAGCATCACTTTCAGAGATGCCCTATGTAACAAATATGCTCGGTGGCTTCACTGAGATCTGACAAAGACCGGAAGCATACGCCGGATCCGCCACACACCAAAAGGCAGAACCGATGGACTACGGTACTCACTGAATACCGCTCCCTGTCAGTGCATCACTCACGATGTCTATTATAGCACACGCCTTATGATTTGTAAATACCTTTTGGAAAAGTATTTTCCTTGACAGATCATAGAATGTGTGCTATAATAAGAACAGAAGTTCTGGCATAGAGGGTTTGCTCTGATCTGACACGAACAACGTTTTCTAATTAATCAGCAATTTGCATAAATCAGAGAAGTGCAGACTGTACATCTGTACAAAGCCGAAAGGAGGATCTCATGGCAGATCTGGATGAGAACAAAATAACAAAACAGGACCGCTTCCATAGCGGCAGGAGAAAAATAGAGGATCCCGATGCACTCATTAACGATATGCCGATCATCTGCGAACGCATCCGGTTCTATCGGGAAAGAAAAGGTATCGAGCAGAAGATGCTTGCAGAGGCAATTGGTATCAAAAAGAACGCTGTTTCCAATTGGGAAAGCGGCAGATCCCGACCCGACATGGCGCTCCTGCCGAAGATCTGCAAGGTTCTGGAGGTCAGCATTGATGAGCTGTTCGGATTACCTGCTCCCACAGCTCCTGAACCGGAGCCGGCAATCACATTATCTTCCAGGAAGACGTCTGCCGCTGACCAGGCGATGGAAAAATATATCCGCCTGAACCGGACACATCGCTCTGTTGTGGATACTTTGCTGGATAAGCTGGGGGAAGTGGAGGACGAGGAGCTGTATGACAGCATCACGGAGGAGACGATCTTCACCAAGCAGCTCTCAGCCGGCTATGACCCCGGTCTGGAATTTGATGATCCCGGCGAAACCATACACCTTTACAGAGATAAGGTCGATCCGGCAATGGACTGCATTTTCCCTGTCAGCGGTGATTCGATGGAGCCTGACTTCCATGACGGTGACAGAGTGATGGTGCAGCGGATTACAGACGGTTCCGGACTGGAGCCAGGAGAGATCGGTGCGTTCATCTTCGGCAACGAGACATATATCAAGCAGTACAGTAAAGCAGGTCTGCGATCCCTGAACAAGAAATACAAGATGATGCGTTTCAACGATGACGAGAGTGTCTACATCATCGGCAGAGTGCTGGGTGTGCTTGACCCGGCTGCGATCGTTTCCTATGAGGATATGGTGCGGTACGAAAAGGCGAAGAAGCGCATCGAAGAACGCGAAACCGAAGAATCTGAGGAAGAATAAAACATTAAGGGGGCATCGGGAATGAAAACAGCCACCAGAAGAGTCTATGTCAAAGTCACGTCTGTTTTTGATGCCACGGGGTATATGCAGCCGCGGACGATCACATGGGCAGATGGCAGGGAGTTTGAGATCGAAGCTGTCAAGGACTTCCATCCTGCCGGGATCAACAGAGACAGTAGCACCACAGACTGCTATACGGTCATCGTCAAGGGTGAAACCAAGTTTCTCTATTTTGAAAAAACGAACCGCAATCAGCCAAGCCGTGTCGGACGATGGTATGTCATGTGCCGGCAATAGGCACAGATTGCCACTGCGGAGGTGAAGGTACATGGAAAAGACCTATATTGCAATTGATCTGAAGTCCTTTTATGCATCGGTCGAATGTGTAGACCGTCACCTGGATCCGCTGACAACGCATCTGGTCGTGGCGGATCCGACCCGCACGGAGAAAACGATCTGCCTTGCGGTCACGCCGTCATTGAAGGCATACGGTATTTCCGGGCGTGCAAGACTGTTTGAGGTTGTGAGCGAGGTAAAGAAGATCAATCGGAACCGTTTCACTGCTGCATTCCGGGCAGGTTTGCTGCCAAGAGATCAAAGCGGCAGGTATCACTTTGTCTCGTCTTCCTTCGATGCCGAAGCCCTCGCAGCCGATCCTTCCCTGGAGCTGGAATACATCACCGCTCCGCCGCGTATGAGACTCTATGAGGAGATCAGCACGAAGATCTTCTCCATTTATATGCGATATGTCAGCGCTGAGGATATCCATGTGTACAGCATTGACGAATGTTTCATTGATGTGACAGGCTACCTGAATACCTACGGGATGACACCGCACGAACTGGCAAAGGCGATGATCCGTGAGGTACTGTACCAGACCGGCATTACAGCAACTGCCGGCATCGGGACAAACCTCTATCTTTCCAAGGTCGCAATGGACATTGTGGCAAAGCACGTTCCCGCGGATAAGGACGGTGTGCGCATTGCGGAGCTCAACGAGAGGACATACCGGGAGCTGCTCTGGTGTCACACGCCGCTGACGGATTTCTGGAACGTGGGCTCCGGCATTGCAGAACGGGTCGCAGAGCTGGGGTGCTTTACAATGGGCGACATTGCTAGGCTCAGCATGACAAACGGCGAAGCACTGTACAAAAAGCTCGGTGTCAAGGCGGAGCTTGTGATCGACCACGCATGGGGCTGGGAGCCGATCGACATTCCGACGATCCGAAGCTACCATCCGGGTAGCAGCAGTATGTCTACCAGCCATGTTCTGAAAGAGCCATACACTGCGGAAATGGCGCGGCTTGTCACCCGTGAAATGACCGAAGAGGTCGTCATGGATATGGTGCGCAGTGGCGTGGTGACGAAGAAACTGACGCTGACAATTTCCTACGACAGGACTTCGCTCTCACCGTCAAAACTGGTTCCCGGCAAGTACGTCATTACGGGAACCGACAAGCTGTATGCCGGAAAAATCGGCAAGGATCACTACGGCAG